>CAJOJV010000015.1:0-14835 GCA_905234995.1 uncultured Eubacterium sp.
TTCGTCTGTTTGTGTTATCGGCAATGAGGGCAACGGCATTTCAGCAGAGGTTAAGGCAGCCTGCAGCGAGCTTGTAACAATCAATATGCTCGGCAGGGCAGAAAGTCTGAATGCGTCTATGGCAGGCGCAATCGCAATGTGGGAAATGCTGAGATGAGTAATAACGTGCTTTATTGGCTCTGGCTTCAGAATGCGCTCGGCGCAGGGGCAGAGCTTCGGGAGGCAACCGAATATTTCGGCGGCGCAAAGGATATATATGATGCGGATGAGTATTCTCTCAAATTCAGCGGAATTTTCACACCCGCACAGGTAACGGCACTCAGCAGCAAGTCCCTTTCAAAGGCGGAGGATACTTTAAGCCTCTGCAAGCTTCACGGCTGGCAGATAATTGATTTTGAGGATGGGGCTTATCCTCAGCGCCTGCGCGATATTGAAAATCCGCCCGCAGTGCTCCGAATGTTGACAGCCATCTTTATATCTCGATAGTCGGCGCGCGTAAGGCGAGCGATTACGCAGTTAAGGCTGCAGAGCTTATGAGCCGCGGCGTGGCGGAGCACGGGGCAGTTGTTGTTTCCGGCGGAGCGCTCGGCGTTGATTCCGCAGCGCATAACGGCGCAATTCTCTGCGGCGGCAAAACCGTTGCAGTGCTCGGCTGCGGCTTCGGCGTTAATTACCTTATGGCAAATCAGCCGCTTCGAAATGCGATTAAGGCTAACGGCGCGCTGCTTACGGAATTCCCTCCGTTCACTCCTGCCACAAAATATACCTTCCCGATAAGAAACCGAATTATCAGCGGAATATCTCTGGCACTGCTTATTGTTGAAGCGGGCGTAAAAAGCGGAAGTCTTATAACCGCGAGATATGCAATGGAGCAGGGTAAAGAGGTTTTTGCAATTCCGTGCTCGATTCTTGAGGATGCCTTTGCGGGCACAAACCGTCTGATTGACGATGGCGCTTCGGTTGCCACAAAGCCGCTTGATTTGCTTTATCCGTTTGCATTGGACTTTGGCATAGATATCGGCAAGGTGAAATCAGTTTCACAGCTTATGAAGGCAAAGCCTAAGAAAGAGGCTAATTACAGCTTTAACGAGGCTGAAAAATATTCCTTTGAAAATAATTCCGAAAGTAGGGGCAAGCGCGCCAAAAGACAGTCTGCCGCCGCAACGCTTTCGGGCGATGATTTAACCGTGTATAACGCTCTCGGCGAGGAGCTTATGCACATAGATGAAATAACGCAAAAAGCAAATCTGCCGATAGGCAGAGTTTTAACCTCCCTCACAACGCTTGAGCTTATGGATTTGGCTGAAAGCACAGGGGGCAAAAGATATAAACTATCCTGAAAGGAAAAAATAAATGTCTAAACTTGTTATCGTAGAGTCGCCTGCAAAGGCAAAAAACATCAAAGGCTATCTCGGCAAGGGATATGAGGTTATAGCTTCAATGGGGCATGTGCGCGATTTACCGTCCGCAAGGCTTTCCGTTGATGTTGAAAATAACTTTGAGCCTAAGTATGCCGTTATCAAGGGTAAGGAAAATTTTGTTAAGGATTTAAAGAAAAAGGCTGATAAGGCTGATTACGTTTATCTCGCAACTGACCCTGACCGCGAGGGAGAGGCAATCAGCTGGCATCTTGCAACCCTGCTTGATTTGGATTTAAAGGAGAAAAACAGGGTAACCTTTAATGAAATCACAAAGCACGGCGTTTCCGAGGGTATGAGCAATCCTCGCTCAATCGATATTGATTTGGTTGACGCGCAGCAGGCTCGCCGTATTCTTGACAGGCTTATCGGCTATAAGCTGTCCCCGTTCATCAGCCAGAAAATCAGAAGAGGGCTTTCCGCCGGCAGAGTTCAGTCAGTTGCGCTTCGCCTTGTTGTTGACAGGGAAGAGGAAATCCGTGCCTTCAAGCCTGAGGAATACTGGTCAATTGACGCTAAGTTCACCAATCCTCCGGGCAAAAAGGTTTTCGGCGCTGCTATTTACAGCAAGTCGGGCAAAAAGCTTAAGATAGAAAATAAAGAGCAGAGCGATGCTATTCTTGCGGATCTTGAAAATGAAAGCTATATCGTTTCTTCCGTAAAGAAAGGCTCAAGAAAGAAGAGCCCCACGCCGCCTTTCAACACCTCATCGCTTCAGCAGGAGGCTTCCCGCCGCCTGTCCTTCCAGGCAAGGCGCACTATGAAAGCCGCTCAGGAGCTTTATGAAGGTCTTGACGTTAAGGGCATCGGCACGCTCGGTCTTATCACCTATATGAGAACGGATTCGCTCCGTATTTCCGATGAGGCAAGGGCAGAGGGTAATAAGTATATTCTTGATACCTACGGTGAAAAGTATCTCCCCAAAAAGCCGAGATTCTATAAAACAAAGGGCAACGTTCAGGACGGGCATGAGGCAATCCGCCCCTCTGTTCCGAGCATTACTCCCGATATGATTAAGGGCTCCGTAACCTCGGACCAGTATAAGATTTATAAGCTTATCTGGGAGCGCTTCATTGCTTCGCTTATGGAAAGCTGCCTGCAGGAAACCATTAAGGTTGAAATCACGGCGGGCGATTATATCTTCACTGCTTCGGGCTACACAGTTAAGTTTGACGGCTTTACCGCACTTTATGAGGAAACTAAGGAGGATTCAAGCGATGAGGATTCCGCTCCGCTTCCTCCGCTTGCGCAGGGCGATGAGCTTAAGCTGAAATCCATTCTCGGCAATCAGCATTTCACTCAGCCGCCTGCGAGATATACGGAAGCAAGCCTCATCAAGGCGCTTGAGGAAAACGGCGTCGGCAGACCCTCAACCTATGTAACGATTACCTCAACCATCGTTCAGCGTGAATACGTTAAGCGCGAGGGCAAGCAGTTTGTGCCCACTGAGCTCGGCGAGGCTGTAACAAAGCTGCTTGAGGATAAAATGCCGAATATCGTTAACGTTAAATATACCTCAAAGATGGAAGAGGATCTTGATAAGATTGACAGCGGCGATAAGGATTATATAGAGATGATAAGGCTCTATTATGATGATTTTGAAAAGCCGCTTGAAAGAGCAAAAAAGGATATGCAGGGCGTTAAGATTAAGCTTAAGGAGGAGGAAACCGAGGAGGTTTGCGAAAAGTGCGGCAGAAATATGGTCGTTAAGGTTGGCCGCTTCGGCAAATTCCTTGCCTGCCCGGGCTATCCCGAATGTAAGAATACAAAGCCGCTTGTGCTTAAAACAAAGGCAAAATGCCCTGAATGCGGTGGCGACGTTATTGAAAAGAAAACCAAGAAGGGCACTTCCTTCTATGGCTGCTCGAATTATCCCGCCTGCAATTTTATGACCTGGGATATGCCGAGCGACGATGTTTGCCCGAATTGCGGTAAATCCCTGTTCAGGCGCAAGGGCAACGTGCTCTATTGCCCGGATACGGAGGGCTGCGGCTTCACAAAGCCCGCTTCAAGAAAGAAATCATAGAGGTTTAAATGAAATTTAAGGTTATAGGCGCGGGGCTTGCGGGCTGTGAGGCAGCCTGGCAGCTTGCCCAAAGGGGCTTTAAGGTTTCGCTTTATGAGCAAAAGCCGCTCAAAAAATCCCCCGCGCATAAATCCGATTTGCCTGCGGAGCTCGTATGCTCCAATTCCTTAAAGGCCGCAAGGCTTGATTCAGCCGCGGGGCTTCTGAAAGAGGAAATGGCGCGCCTCGGCTCACTGCTTGTGCCGATTGCACGCGAATGTGCCGTGCCTGCGGGCGGAGCACTTGCGGTGGACAGGGATTTGTTCTCCGCCGCAGTTGCAGAAAAAATAAAAAATCATCCGAATATTGAATATATTACCGAAGAGGTTGAAGCCATCGACGATGCCGACGACGTTATAACGATAATCGCAACGGGTCCGCTGACCGAGGGAAAAATGAGCGAGTCGATTCAGCAGCTCTGCGGCAATTATCTTTCGTTTTACGATGCCGCCGCCCCGATTATAACGGCGGACAGCGTTGATATGAATATTGCGTTCGGCGCTTCAAGATATGAGCGCGGCGGTGATGAGGATTATCTCAATTGCCCCTTCAGCAAGGAGGAGTATGAAAGCTTCATTGCAGAGCTCGTTAATGCTGAGGGCGCAGTGCTTCACGATTTTGACGTGTATGAGGGCTGTATGCCGATTGAAAAGCTTGCAAAGCGCGGGCTTGACGCACCACGCTTCGGTCCTATGAAGCCCGTCGGCTTAATCAATCCCAAAACGGGGCACAGACCGTGGGCGTGCGTTCAGCTTCGCCGTGAAAACAGCGCGGGCACGATGTTCAATCTCGTCGGGTTTCAGACCAATCTTAAGTTCGGCGAGCAGAAGCGCGTATTCTCAATGATACCCGGGCTTAAGGATGCGCAGTTCGTGCGCTACGGCGTTATGCACCGCAATTCGTTTCTTGATTCCCCCCGCGTGTTGAACAGATATTTTCAGCTCAAAGCCCAGCCGAATGTCTTTTTTGCAGGGCAGATAACGGGCGTTGAGGGTTATATGGAATCCGCCGCATCGGGAATTATTGCGGGTATAAACGCCGCAAGGCTTGCCATGGGGAAGGAGCTGTTTTCACCCTCAGAGCTTACTATGATAGGCGCGCTTTCGGCTTATATTAGTGATGAAAGCGTTAAAAACTTTCAGCCGATGGGCGCAAATTTCGGAGTGCTTCCTCCGATTGAGCCCAAAATCAGAGATAAAAAGGAGCGCTATGCCGTGCTTGCCGAAAGGGCGCTTGCGGCGCTTCAAAGCGATATTGAAAAAATGTAAAGGGTAAACCGTTCAGATGAATAATAATTTAAACGAGCTTGAAGAAAAAATTAAATATAAGTTCAGAAACCGCGATTATCTGACGGAGGCTTTAACCCATTCAAGCTATGCCAATGAAAACAGAAACGGCAGGGAAAGCAATGAAAGGCTTGAATTCCTCGGCGATTCCGTCGTTTCCATCGTTGCGGCAGACCTGCTCTTTGAACGCTTTCCCCACACCTCGGAGGGTGAGCTTTCAAAAATCAGGTCGGGGCTTGTGTGCACCGCCTCTCTTTGTGCTTTTGCAAATGAGATTTCGCTCGGCGATTTTCTGTTTCTCGGCAAGGGTGAGGAGATGAGCGGCGGCAGGCAGCGCTCAACGATTCTTGAAAATGCGTTTGAGGCGCTCACCGCGGCAATATATCTTGACGGCGGTCTTGAAAAGGCGCGCGCTTTCGTGCTCGGCTTTCTCATCAATGCGCTTGATAATCATCGTATTAATTTCAAGGATTATAAAACCCTGCTTCAGGAGGTCGTTCAGCAAAATCACGATGAAACGCTGAATTACGTAATCGTCGGCGAAAGCGGACCGGACCACGATAAGCGCTTTGAGGTTGAGGTTCATCTCAATTCAAACATCATCGGCAGGGGAATCGGCAGAAGCAAAAAGCAGGCGGAGCAGGAGGCGGCAAGGGAAGCCTTGCAGTTAATGGGAATATGAAAAAGGGAAATATTTCCGTTTTCGTTCCCCATATCGGCTGTCCGCAGCAGTGCTCTTTCTGCAATCAGAAAACAATAACGGGGCACAGCGCTGCACCGTCTGCAAGCGATGTTGTTCAGGCGGTTGAAACCGCGCTAGCAAATAATAAAGACAATAAATTTGAGTATGAGATTGCGTTTTTCGGCGGCTCCTTCACGGCGATTGAAAGAGATTATATGCTCTCTCTTTTGGGTGCGGCTAAGCCGTACGTTGAAAGCGGCGCGTTAAAGGGTATCAGGGTTTCAACCCGCCCCGATGCGATTGATGATGAAATTCTTTCTTTGCTGAAAAGCTATTGCGTAACGGCAATTGAGCTCGGCGCGCAGAGTATGGATGATAAGGTCCTTGCCGCAAACCTGAGAGGGCATACTGCGCAGGATGTCAGAGCTGCTTCGGCGCTGATTAATGCATCAGGCTTTGAACTCGGGCTTCAGATGATGACGGATTTGTATCAGTCAACTCCCGAAAAGGATATTGAAACCGCACGTGAGTTTGCAAAGCTTAATCCGAAAACGGTGCGCATTTATCCCACCGTTGTGCTCAGGGGCACTTATCTTGCAGAGCTTTTTGAAAGCGGCAGATATATTCCGTCTCCGCTTGAGGATACGGTTTCTCTCTGTGCGGAGCTTGTGGAATTCTTTGAACGGCAGGGGATTGAGGTAATCCGCGTCGGTCTTCATTCAAGCGAGGACATTAAGCATAATATGCTCGCCGGCGGATATCACGAAAGCCTCGGCGAAATGGTAATCTCAAAAATAATGCTCGGCAGAATAATGCAGAATCCTCCGGGCGATTATCAGGTTTATATAAACGAAAAATCAATTTCAAAGCTTTTGGGTAATAAAAAATCAAACATCATTGCGCTTCATAATGCGGGTTATCAGCTTGAAATTAAATTTGATAACACGCTTGGGGGCAACGAAATAAAGGTAGTTTAAAATGGTTTTAAGAACACTGGAAATGCAGGGCTTTAAGTCCTTCCCCGATAAGACGGAGCTTAACTTCGGCAAGGGTATCACCGCCGTAGTAGGTCCCAACGGCTCGGGTAAAAGTAATATTTCGGATGCGGTAAGGTGGGTTCTCGGCGAAACCTCCTCCAAAAATCTGCGCGCTTCCAAAACGGAGGATGTTATTTTCGGCGGCACGTCTGCAAGAAAGGCAGTCGGCTTCGCGCAGGTTCAGCTCACGCTCGATAACAGCGACGGCACTTTGAAGGATAAGGGCGAAATCGTAACCGTAACAAGGCGCTATTACCGCAGCGGCGAAAGCGAATATAAAATCGACGGCGAAAACGTGCGCCGCCGCGATATTCATGAGCTGTTTATGGATACGGGTCTCGGCGCGGACGGCTATTCAATGGTCGGTCAGGGTAAGATCGATTCCATTATTTCCGCAAAGAATGAGGACAGGCGCGAGCTTTTTGAGGAAGCCGCGGGCATTTCCCGTTTCCGTCATAAAAGAACGGACGCTCAGCGCAGGCTTCTGCAGGCACAGGAAAATCTCGTTCGTCTGCTTGATATCCTCGGCGAGCTTGAAGGCAGAGTAGGTCCCCTTAAGCACCAGAGCGAAAAGGCGGCAAAATTCCTTGAGCTTTCGGGCGAAAAGAAAAATCTTGAAATCGGCGTGTGGATTAATAAAATCAATAAATTCACAAACGATTTGCGCGAGCAGGAGCATAAAATTGACGCTGCAAACGCCTCCTATGAAATCTGCGAAAATGAGTTAAAGCAGATTGAAACGGAAATTGAAGAGGTGCTTGAGGGCGTTGCAAAAATCAACACCAAGATTGAGGAAATCCGTCTCGGCGGCGCTTCCTTTGAGGAGGAGGCTCTTCGCAGAGAGGGCGAGGCTCAGGTGCTTGAGGCAACCCTCAGCCATAATAACGAAACAATCGAAAGATTAAAAAATGATATTTCCGATGCGGATAAGGGTAATGCCTCAATTGATGAGCAGATTGCTCAAAAGGAAGCCCTTATTGCAGAAAATGAGAAAAAGTCCGAGGAGGGCAGGGCAAAGCTTGCAAGCCTCACTGAGGAGGAGCAGGCGCTGCTCACCTCAAATGCTGAGCTTTCACGCCTTTCTGCAGAGGTTAATCAGGCTATTGCCGAGCTTACCTTAAAGCTTTCGGACAGCCGCGTTAAAGCCTCTCAGGCACAGTCAAGCATTGATGAAATTGAATCCCGCAAGGACACGGTTGATGAAAGCCTTGCCGCACTTGATAAGGATATTAAGCTTGAAAAGGCAAGGAAGGATGAATCGGAAAAAAATCTTGCGTTCTTAAACGGTAGGATTGATGAATATAATAATTCTCTCGGCGGCTATCAGCTTAAATTAAAGTCAAAAACCGAAAGGGCTGATAAGCTTCGCGAGCAGGCTGAAAAGGCAGAGCGCCTCTTTGCCGAAAAGCAGCAGCGTGCAAAGATGCTTTCCGATTTGGAAAAGAATATGGAGGGCTATTCGGGCGCCGTTAAAGCGGTAATCCGCCGTGCGGAAGCAAAGCAGCTCGGCGGCATCCACGGCACGCTCTCTCAGCTTATTCAGGTTGATAATGAATATTCAACCGCAATTGAGGTTGCGCTCGGCGCGGCTATGCAGAATATCGTCACCTCAACGGAGGCTGATGCAAAACGCGCAATTTATTATCTTAAGGATAATAAGCTCGGGCGCTGCACCTTCCTGCCGATTTCAAATATCAAGGGCAGGGCTCTTGACGAAAAGGGGCTTGAGGAAAATCTCGGCTTCATCGCTATCGCCGCAGATTTGGTTGAATGTGATAAAAAATATAAGGAAATCATCAGCAATCTCCTTTCCCGCGTTGCCATCGTTGATGATATGGACAGCGCTATCGGAATTGCCAAGGAATATAAAAACCGCTTCAAAATCGTAACGCTTGACGGTCAGGTAATCAACGCCGGCGGCTCAATGGCGGGCGGTAGTGCGGCAAAGGGCTCAGGCATTCTTTCCCGTGCAAATATGATTGAAGAGCTTCAAAAAGAAGCGGATAAGCTTCAGAAGGAAGCCGAAAAGGCAAGTGCAGAATTCAAAACCGCGCTTGAAGAGGCAAATCGCGCGGCAGCCGAAATGCAGGCTGCAGAGGCTGATATGCTCACCGCTAAAGAGGACGTTATCCGTGCGCAGGGCGAGGATAAGCTGCTTGAGGACAGGCTTTCAACTCTGAATTCTCAGCGCAGCGCTCTCGTTTCCGAAAAGGAAAATGCAGACGGAAGAATTCTTCTTTTCAAAAAAGCGCTTGATGAAAACAATGCCCTCTCTGCCGAAATTCAAAAGCAGATTGATGAAGCAGACGAAAGCCTTTCAAAGGCAAGCGGCGATGCTCAGGAGCTTGCTGAAAAGCGCGAGGCACTCCGCTCAAAGGAGGAGGAAATTAACCTCAGCCTCGTTTCTCTCGCAAGGGATACGGAGGCTGCAAGAATTTCCGCCGATGAGCTTCGTTTCAGAAAATCCTCTCAGAGCGACAGGGTTAAGTCCATCGCCGAGGAGGTTGCGCTTCTTGAAGCTAAAAACGAAAATCTCCTCGCTTCAATTAACGATATTAAGGCACAGGCGCAGGAGCTTCGCGCAAAGGCGCAGGGCTCGGGTGAGGAGGTTGCCGCGCTCATTCAGAAGCGTGACGGCTTTGATAAGCGCTCGGCAGAGCTTCGCTTGCTTGAAAGAAATAAGGGGCAGGAAAGGGAAAAGCTTTCCGCAGAGCTTGTTCGCCTTGATGAGCGCAAGATTGCAATGCGTAAGGAATATGACGAGCTTAACGATATGCTCTTTGAGCAGTATGAGCTTACCCGCCGTGAGGCTGAGGCGCTGGATATTCAGATTGAGGATATGACCGCCGCAAAGAAACGCCTTCACGAAATCAAGGTTGAAATCAAAAAGCTCGGCTCAATCAACGTCGGCGCGATTGAGGAATATAAAGAGGTTTCCGAAAGATACGAATTCCTCAAGGATCAGATTGACGATATTGAAAAATCCAAACGCGAGCTTGAAAGAATTATTGATGATTTAACCTCGTCAATGAGCGAAAAATTCCTCGTTCAGTTCAAGAGAATTAATGAGGAATTCAAAACCTGCTTCCAGGAATTCTTCGGCGGCGGTAAGGGCGAGCTTATTCTTGAGCAGCCCGATAACTGCCTCGAAAGCCCGATTGAAATCAAAATTCAGCCCCCGGGAAAATCGGTTCAGAATATTAATCTTTTCTCGGGCGGTGAAAAATCGCTTGCCGCAATGGCGCTGCTTTTCAGCGTGCTTAAGGTAACACCCGCGCCGTTTTGCATATATGACGAGGTTGAGGCTGCGCTGGATGACGTTAATGTTGAGCGCTTCGCAAAATATATGCGCCGTATGACTGATAAAACTCAGTTCATTTCAATCACTCACCGCCGCGGCACTATGGAGGAAGCAGATATCCTCTATGGCGTAACGATGCAGGAAAAGGGCGTTTCAAAGCTGCTTGAGCTGCAGTCAGCAGAGCTTGCAGAGCAGATGGGGCTTGACGCTTAATACATAACATTTAAGGACTTATTATGGGATTATTTGATAAATTTAAAAAGGGCTTAAAGAAAACCCGCGAGGAGGGCATCACCGCCCAAATCGATGATGCAATCGAGGAATATGAGGAAATAACCGATGAGCTTTATGAAGAGCTTGAGGAAATCCTCATTATGGGCGATGTCGGCTTCCCGACCGCGGAAAAGGTTATTTCAAGCCTGAAAGAGAAAATTGAAAACGATAATATAAAGGACGTTAAAGCCGTTAAGGAAACGATGAAGGATATCGTTTCGGGTATCGTCTGGGGAGGTAGCTATCTTAAGCTTCGCACCAAGCCCTCCGTTATCCTCGTTATCGGCGTTAACGGAGTAGGTAAAACAACCACAATTGGCAAGCTTGCCCTTCGTCTTAAAAATCAGGGCAGAAGCGTAATTCTCGGCGCTGCGGACACCTTCCGTGCCGCCGCAATCGAGCAGCTTCAGGTCTGGGCGGACAGGGCAGAGGTGGATTTGATTAAGTCCGCCGAGGGCTCGGACCCTGCTTCCGTTGTTTATGACACCATTCAGGCGGGCAAGGCAAGGAATTGCGACGTTATAATTATTGACACCGCCGGCAGACTCCATAATAAGAAAAATCTTATGGACGAGCTTAATAAAATCGGCAGGGTTATTGACCGCGAGCTGCCTGATGCTTCAAAGGAAGTGCTCCTCGTGCTTGATGCAACGACGGGTCAGAATGCCGTTAATCAGGCAAAGGATTTCAAGGATGCCGCAGGTATAACGGGCATCGTGCTCACTAAGCTGGACGGCACCGCAAGGGGCGGCGTAGTGCTCGCTATCAATAACGAGCTTGACGTGCCCGTTAAATTCGTCGGCGTAGGCGAGCAGATAGACGATTTGCAGCCCTTTGATGCCGATGCATTCGCCGAGGGTATGTTCGGCGAAGACTAATATGCACCAATTAAGGAAACAACTATGGATTTTATTTTAGCAACAAATAATATGAAAAAGCTTGCTGAAATGCAGCGCATTTTATCGCCGCTCGGCATTAACGTCGTAACCGCAAAAATGCTCGGTATTCAGCTTGAGGACGTTGAGGAAAACGGCACAACCTTTGAGGAGAATGCAGAGATTAAGGCAACCGCTGCCTGCAAGGAAACGGGTATGCCGTCTATCGCTGATGACAGCGGTCTCTGCGTTGATTATCTGGACGGCGCACCAGGCATTTTCTCCGCCCGCTTTTCGGGCGGCCACGGCGATGACGAGCGCAATAACGATTTGCTGCTTGAAAAGCTGCAGGGAGTTCCCGCAGAGGAGCGCGGCGCGCATTATGTCTGCGCAATCTGTTGCGCTTTTCCTGACGGAAAGAAGATTATCGTGCGCGGGGAGTGCTACGGCACAATCGGCTTTGAGCGCGACGGTAACGAGGGCTTCGGCTATGACCCGCTGTTTATCATAAACGGCAAGGCGTTCGGCAGATATACGGCTGAGGAAAAGGATAAAATCAGCCACCGCGGCAACGCCCTCCGTAAATTAAAAGCAGAGTTGGAGAAAGTTATATGACATCAAAGGAAAGAGCTGAGCTTCGCGCAAAGGCAAACCCGCTTGAGCCGATATTCCAAATCGGCAAGGAAGGCATATCGGATAATTTAATCGCACAGCTTGATGATGCGCTTGATGCAAGAGAGCTTCTTAAGGTGCGCGTGCATCTTGAAACCGCTCCGAAAACTCCGCGTGAATTTGCGGATGCGCTTGCCGCACCGCTCGGCGCAGAGGTTATTCAGGTTATCGGCGGCGTTATCGTGCTTTACAGAAAAGCCGATAAGGAAAAGATTAATAAGAAAAAGCAGGAGCGCGCAAAGGCTCATGGCAAGAAGCCTGCCAAAAAACAGGTTAAGATTAAAGGCCTGCGCCAGCGCAGCCGTGAGGCTGAGGCAGCCGCTCAGAAAGCAAAGGCAAACCGCAAGGGCAAATCCGGCAGAGGTGGCAAGTATTGAAAACAGGCATTTTCGGCGGTGCGTTTAACCCCGTGCACAGCGGGCATGTTAATCTTGCAAAAAGCTATACAGATATTCTTTCGCTTGACAGGCTGCTTGTGATACCCACAGCCGTTCCGCCCCACAGAGAGTGTAGGGATTTTGCCCCCGCGCAGGATAGGTTTAATATGCTTTCCCTTGCGTTTGAAAACGTTGATAAGGCGGAAATTTCCGATATTGAGTTTAAACTCAGTGATAAGAGCTACACGTTTAACACTCTTACGGCGCTTCGCGAAAGCTATCCCGAGGATGAGTTTTTTCTCATTATCGGCGAGGATCAGTTTCTTGCCTTTGAAAGCTGGTACAGATATCGTGATATTCTCAATATGGCAACCCTCTGCACCGCACCGCGCGAGGAAAACGCAAGGCAGGCAATGATTGAATTTGCAGAGAAAACTCTCGGCGGCATTAAGTATTATCTTGCGGATTTTAAACCGTATGTTGTCTCAAGCAGCGAAATCAGGGCAAAAATAAAAAGCGGCAAAAGCATTGAGGGCTTGGTGCCGCAGGCGGTTGAGGAATATATTAATTGCAAGGGGCTTTACCGTGATTGATTTTGAATATTATGAAAACTTAATTAATGAGCGCCTCAGCGAAAAAAGATATGTTCATTCAATCAACGTTTCAAAGGCTGCGGTTGAGCTGAGCAGGCTTTACGGCGGCGATGAGGATAAAGCGCGCCTTGCGGGAATTCTGCATGATATAACCAAGGAAACCCCGCTCCCTGAGCAATATGCTCTGATTGAAAAAAACGGCGAAGCGCTTTCGTTTTTAGAGCTTCATAATTCCGCCGTTATTCATCAGAAATCGGGCGCCGCATACTGCGCTCTCCGGCTTGGCATTGATGATGCTGAGGTTCTTTCCGCTATCCGTTATCATACGACGGGCAGGCGCGATATGACCGTGCTTGAAAAGATAGTTTATACCGCGGATTTAATCTCGGCTGAAAGGGATTATCCCGATGTTGAAATAATGAGAAAGCTTGCAGCGCAAAACCTTGATGAGGCAATGCTTTATGCAATAAAATACACAATAAACAATCTGGTTTCCAAAACGGAATTACTGCATCCGGATACTGTTGAATGCTATAATTCGATTTTGGAAAGCAAAGTTAAATAAAAGGAAGTATCATATGAATTCACTTGAAATTGCAAAAATTGCCGCCAAAGCGGCAGACAGTAAAAAGGGCGTTGATATTCAGGTTATCGGCATCCGTGATTTGTCAATCCTTGCTGATTATTTCGTGCTCGTAAGCGGTGAGTCAACGACTCAGGTTAAGGCGCTTGCAGATGAGATTGAGTATCAGCTTAAAGAAGCAGGGGAGGAGCCCCATCATATTGAGGGCAAGCAGTCAGGCTGGATTTGCCTTGATTTCTCAACTGTTGTTATTCACGTTTTCCTTGAGGAGCAAAGGCAGTATTATAACCTTGAGCGCCTCTGGGAGGACGGCGAAGTCGTTGATATCAGCGAAATTTTAGATTAATTAATGGAGGGCATCTGTTATGGAAGAATATAATTTCAAAAAGATTGAAAAAAAGTGGCAGGATATCTGGGATGAAAAGGGCACCTTTAATGCGGTGGACGGCTCTGATAAAGAGAAGTTTTATGCCCTTGTAGAGTTCCCGTATCCCTCAGGTGCAGGTATGCACGTAGGTCATATTAAGGCTTATTCGGGTCTTGAGGTCGTTTCCCGCAAGAGGAGGCTTCAGGGCTATAACGTGCTGTTCCCGATTGGCTTTGACGCTTACGGCCTGCCGACTGAAAACTATGCAATTAAAACGGGCATTCATCCCCGTAAGGTTACGGATATGAATATCGAAAAATTCACCTCTCAGCTCAAAAGAGTCGGCTTCTCTTTCGATTGGAATCGCGTTATTGATACAACGGATGAGGATTATTATAAATGGACTCAGTGGATTTTCCTCAAGATGTTTGAGCACGGGCTTGCCTTCCGTGATAAAACGCTTGTTAACTATTGCCCGTCCTGCAAGGTTGTTCTCTCCAACGAGGATTCACAGGGCGGTAAGTGCGATATCTGCCACAGCGATGTTGTGCAGAAATCAAAGGACGTTTGGTATCTCCGCATAACCGAATATGCGGATAAGCTGCTTGAAGGTCTTGAGGAGGTTGATTATCTCCCGAACGTTAAGCTTCAGCAGATTAACTGGATAGGTAAATCAAGGGGCGCATTCGTTAACTTTGCGGTTAACGAGGTTCCCGAGGAGCTTCGTATTTACACCACCCGTCCGGACACGCTCTTCGGCGTAACCTTTATGGTTATTGCTCCCGAGCATCCGCTTATTGATAAATACAGCGATAAAATTGCCAATATGGCTGATATTGAGGCTTACCGTGCAGAGTGTGCAAAGAAAACGGAATTTGAGCGCACCCAGCTCGTTAAGGATAAGACGGGCGTAAGAATTGATGGCTTAACTGCAAAGAACCCCGTTAACGGCAAGGATATCCCCGTTTACATTTCAGACTACGTTATGATGGGCTACGGCACGGGAGCTATTATGGCTGTTCCCGCCCATGACCAGCGCGACTATGAATTTGCAAAGAAGTTCGGCATTGATATCATTGAGGTTATCAAGGGCGGCGATATCTCCGTGGAAGCTTACACGGGCGACGGTGAAATGGTTAATTCGGGCTTCCTTAACGGGCTTGATAATAAAAAGGATTCAATTGCAAAGATGATTGAATTCCTGCAGGAAAAGGGCATCGGCAAAGGCGGCGTTCAGTATAAGATGAAGGACTGGGCTTTCAACCGCCAGCGTTACTGGGGCGAGCCTATTCCGATTGTTCATTGC
>CAJOJV010000015.1:14855-19266 GCA_905234995.1 uncultured Eubacterium sp.
CTGCCTGAGGTTGAAAACTTTGAGCCCGGTCAGGATGGCGAAAGCCCGCTTGCTAAGATTGACAGCTTCGTTAACTGCACCTGCCCGAAATGCGGCAAGCCCGCTAAGAGGGAAACGGATACAATGCCTCAGTGGGCGGGCTCAAGCTGGTATTTCCTGCGCTATATTGACCCGCATAACGATAAGGCGCTTGCCGATATGGATAAGCTTAAGTATTGGGGTCCCGTTGATTGGTACAATGGCGGTATGGAGCACGTTACAAGGCATATGATTTATTCACGCTTCTGGCATCGCTTCCTTTATGATATCGGCGCTGTTCCGTTCAAGGAGCCGTATCTCAAGAGAACCGCTCAGGGCTTGATTCTCGGTCCTGACGGCGTTAAGATGAGTAAATCACGCGGCAACGTTATTGACCCGAATGAGGTTGTTGACGTTTACGGCGCTGACGTTCTGCGCACCTACGTGCTCTTTATGGGCGATTATGAGCAGGCTGCTCCGTGGAGCGAATCCAGCGTTAAGGGCTGCAAGCGCTTTATTGACAGACTCTGGAAGCTTCAGGAAATCCTTGTTGACGGTGAAGAGTATTCGGATGCTCTCTCCTCCTCAATGCATAAAACCATTAAGAAGGTTTCAGAGGATATTGAGGCAATGAAGTTCAACACGGCAATCGCCGCTGTTATGACTCTGCTTAATAAGATTTACGAGGTTGGCACAATTAACCGTGCAGAGCTTCGCGATTTAATTCTTATCGTTAATCCGTTTGCACCGCATATCACGGAGGAAATCTGGCAGCAGGTTGGCTTTGAGGGTATGCTCAATGAGGCTGAATGGCCGTCATTTGATGAGGCTAAAACGGTTGATAACACCGTTGAAATCGTGCTTCAGCATATGGGCAAGGTTCGCTCAAGAATGGTTATTCCGGTTGATATGCCTGCAGATGAGGTTATCGCTCTTGCAAAGCAGGATGAAAAGATTGCCTCTGCAATTGAGGGCAAGTCAATCAAAAAGGAAATTTACGTTCCGGGTAAACTCGTTAATATTGTTGCCGTATAATTTAACGGCTTGAGGATTATGTGATGAAAGACCCGTTTGAAAAGAACTGGACTAATTATAATAACGGCTTCCCGCTTGAGGATGAGGAGGTTTCGCGCCTCATTTCAGTCACCCCGAGCGGGGCGCAGTTTCGCCTTTCGCAGCGCCCGTTTTATCTGTTCGTGCATTTCGGTATGAACACTGCAACGGGCAGGGAATGGGGCTCGGGCACTGAAAAATGCTCCGATTTCACAATCAAAAGGATAAAGCCAAAGCAGTGGGTTAAATGCGCCAAAGAGGCGGGTGCAACGGGTATTATTTTAACCTGTAAGCATCACGACGGCTTTTGCCTCTGGCACAGCGAATATACGGATTTCTCCGTTAAAAACACCGATTTTGAAAAGGATATCGTCCGTCTCGTCTCGGATGCCTGCCACGCAGAGGGGCTTGATTTCGGCATTTATGTTTCCCCCTGGGATATGCACGAAAAAACCTACGGCACCGCGGCATATGACGATTATTTCTGCAATCAGTTAACGGAGCTTCTCGGCAATTACGGCGAGATTTCAGAGGTCTGGTTTGACGGCGCTAAGGGCGCAAACGCCCGCGCATTTGATTATGATTGGCAGCGTTATTATAAGGTCGTTCGCGATTTGCAGCCGCAGGCAAATATCGCAGTCTGCGGGCCGGATATCCGCTGGGTAGGCAACGAGGGCGGCAAAACAAGAAAAAGCGAATATTCCGTTGTTCCCAAGTATCTGCAGAATGCGGAAATTGTTGCTCATTCAAGCCAGAAATTGGAAAGCTCAGGGGCTGGTATGAAGCGTCTCACCTCCAAGGATGAGGATTTGGGCAGCCGCGCCGTGCTTAATAATGAAAGCGAGCTTTGCTGGTATCCCGCGGAGGTTGACGTTTCAATCCGTGATAACTGGTTTTGGAGCAAGGATGATAACGTGTCAGTTAAAAGCGGCAAAAAGCTGTTTGAAATTTATCTGAATTCTGTCGGCAACAATTGCACCCTTCTGCTCAATGTCCCGCCGACTGATAAGGGCGTTTTCCACAGCAAGGATGTAAAGGCGCTGAAAAAGCTCGGCCAGTTAGTTGACGAGCTTTATTCAAAGCCCGTCATAGTTGAAAAGCTCGGCACGCTCAGCAGGGAGGATGCGTTCGTTGATTTCAGTTTTGATTCCGTGAAAAAACTTAAATTTGCATCACTCTCGGAAAATATTCTGCTTTCACAGCGAGTGGAGGCTTTTGATATTTATCTTAAAAAGCCTAACGGAAAATTCACCAAGGCTTATTCGGGCACGGTTATCGGCTCCAAAAAGCTTGCAGAGCTCGGCGGTAAAAAATGTATAGGCGCAAGGCTTGTAATTCGCCAGAGCCGCGGCATCCCCGTAATATCGGAAATCGGATTTTACGAATAAACTTCGGAGGAAATACTATGACTATTAACGATTATCTTAAGCAGATAGACAGCGTAATCGCTGATGGAAAGTATAAGGATAACTGGCAGTCCCTTTCAGGGCACAAAACGCCCGATTGGTATTACAAGGGCAAGTTCGGCATTTTCATTCATTGGGGCGTTTATTCCGTCCCAGCTTACGGCAATGAATGGTATTCCCGCAATATGTATAATGAGCGCCACAGGGAGTTTGAGCATCATATCAACACCTACGGCAGCCAGAAGGATTTCGGCTATAAGGATTTCATACCGATGTTTAAGGGAGAAAATTTTGACGCCGCAAAATGGATTGAAACCTTCAAAAACGCAGGCGCAAAATTCGTTATGCCCGTTGCAGAGCATCACGATGGCTTTGCTATGTATGACACGGAATTTAACCGCTGGAATGCAAAGGAAATGGGCCCCTGCCGCGATGTTGTCGGCGAGCTTAAGGCAGAGTGTGAAAAGCAGGGCTTAACCTTCTGCGCTTCAAACCACAGGGCGGAGCATTATTTCTTTATGGGTATCGGCACAAGCATTGAAAGCGATATGAAGCCCGGCACCGAATGGTTTGATTTTTACGCCCCCGCATATTACGACCCCGAAGTCGGCGACAAAACAATTGAGGCTTGCGATACTATTGATGAATTCGGCGCAAGCGAAGAATTTATGCAGGATTGGATGGTTCGCGTCTGCGAAATTATTGATAAATACCAGCCCAAAATTATTTATTTTGACTGGTGGATTCAGAATCAGTGCTTCAAGCCCTATCTTAAAAAGCTTGCCGCTTATTATTACAATCGCGCGGAGGAATGGGGCGCTGAGGTTACTATTGATTTTAAGCATAATGCTTATCCTCTCGGCACTGCAACTCTTGATATTGAGCGCGGCTCACTCGGCGAAATTTTCCCGTATCCTTGGCAGACGGATACCGCAATCGGTAAGCGCTCCTGGGGTTACACAAAAGATAATGAGTTTAAAACGCCTTATGATTGCGTAACAACACTGATTGACGTCGTTTCCAAAAACGGTATGCTTCTTCTCAACGTCGGTCCAAAAGCAGACGGTACTATTACAGATGAGGAAACCGCAGTGCTTCAGGGCATAGGCGAATGGCTTTCCGTTAACGGCGAGGGTATTTATGACACCGTTCCTTATAAATTCTATAAGGAAGGCGAGCACGCAGCTTCCTCTGGTATGTTCTCAGAGGGCAACGTTGAGTATGACGAGCACGACTTCCGCTTTACATATAAGGACGGCGCAATTTACGCCTTCCAGATGAAGCCTTCAAAGAAAGTAAAGCTCAATTCCTTCTACACAATTAAATGCGGTATCTGCATTGAAAATGTGGAGCTCCTCGGCGGCGAGGTTGAAAGCTTCGTCTGCAATGAAAACGGACTTTCAATTACTCTTAAAAATGAGCCTGCGGGCGATATGCCTCAGTGCTTCAAAATCACACTTGCATAAAAAAGGGGACTGCATAGCAGTCCCTTCTTTATTTGGGTAATAAATTTAATAATATAAATCGGAGCGAAGCGACCTTAACTAACCGCTGACCACTGGATACTGACCACTTTATTACAATCTGTTTATAGCATTAAGCACCCTTTTCTTATCAGCACTCCAGAGCGGGGCAATCAAATCCCTCTTTGCGCCGTCGCCCGTCAGGCGGTGGATAACGATATTTTCGGGAATAGTTTCAAGCGCCGATTTGATGATATCTAAATATTCATCAAAGCCGAGCACCTCAAATTTTCCCGCTTCGTAATCCCTTGCAAGGTCGGTGCCTTTGAGCACGTGCAAAAGCTGCAGCTTAATGCCGTCAGTGCCGCGGTCACACACGTATTTTATGCTCTCAAGCATATCCTCTTTGCTCTCGTCGGGCAGTCCGATAATCAAGTGTGTAACGACGTTTATGCCGATTTTGTGCAGCCT
>CAJOJV010000015.1:19287-68400 GCA_905234995.1 uncultured Eubacterium sp.
CCGCGCCGAATATAATCGGCGCTTTTTTTATGTATTGTCTGTAAGCCAAGCTCAACAAAAACAGGCTTGATTTTATTAATCTCGTCAAGCAGGGCAAGCACCTCGTCAGGCAGGCAGTCGGGGCGCGTTGCAATTGAAAGCGCCACGATATCGGGATTCTCAAGCGCTTCAAAGTATTTTTTTCGCAGCACCTGGGCGGGTGCGTAGGTGTTAGTAAACGCCTGAAAATATGCAATATATTTCCCGCTTTTGATTTTGCCTGCAACCCGTGCCTTGCCCTTATCAATCTGTTCGGTTATTGAGAGCTTGCGGCTTTCCGCAAAATCTCCGCTTCCGCCTGCTGAGCAGAAAATGCAGCCGCCCGTGCCGAGCGTGCCGTCACGGTTGGGACAGGTAAAGCCCGCGTCAAGGCTGATTTTGTAAACCTTCTCGCCAAAGGTGTCCTTTAAGTATTGATTAAAACTATAATATTTCATTTGCAATTTTGAAAAATTCTTCTTTGGTCTTGCTGTTCCCGCAGTAGTATGATGCAACGGTGTTAAGCTCAATCTCACCGCCGTCCAGCGTGCCGCAAACGCCGCCCGCTTCCTTAAGAATCAGCGTTGCCCCTGCAATATCCCACGGGCGCAGAATAAGCTCGTAAAATAAATCTGCCTTGCCCGCCGCAACATAGCAGATATCAAGCGCCGCAGAGCCGCCGCGCCTAACCTCAATGCACTTATAGAAAACCTGCTCAGTAAGTCTAAAGGTCTTTGCCGCAAGCTCATGCTCGTAAGGGCAGGTGCCGAAAAGGACAAGGCTGTGCGCCAAATCACAGTCTGAAACATGAATGGGCTTGCCGTTTAAAAATGCGCCTCTGCCTTTTTCAGCATAGTAAATATTGTCCAAATCAGGGTCCATAACGCAGCCGATAATCAGCTCCTTGTCCTTTGCAAGGCCAACGCTGATTGCGCTGTGCTGAAAGCCTTTAACGAAATTCGTCGTGCCGTCAATCGGGTCGATGATAAAGCAGTAGCCGTCCGAAAGCTCTTTGTTTCCGTCGCCCTCCTCGCCAAGGAATTTGCAGTCAGGAATAAGAGCTGAAAGCTTTTCAAATAAAAAGTCCTGAATCATTTTATCGTATTTCGTAACGAGGTTAACGCTGCTGCCCTTGTCCTCAACACCCAGATCTTCGCCTGCGCTTCTATATATTTCGCCCGCTTCTTTAACGATTTTAACTATTTCCTCAAGCATAATCCTGCTCCTTATCAATTTGCTAATATCAATTGTATCATAAATAAAAATTTAATCAATATACTTTTAATATGATTACAATTATAACTATATTTATTTCACGCCTTGCAGAGCGAATACTCCGCCTTTTCGGCAGGGGAGCAACCACTTTGCCCGGGCGCATAGCGTTAAAGCTTAAACCGAATATTCTTTCAACCCTTTCAAAGAACGTCTGCGTTGTTATGATAACCGGCACAAACGGTAAAACGACGACGGCAAGGATTATTGAACAGGGCTTTAAAAGCAGCGGCAAAAGCTATTTCATAAACCGCTCAGGCGCAAATCTTATAACGGGAATAACAACTGCTTTTCTCTCAAATTGCAACGCCCTCGGCAAATGTAAAAAGCAGTATGCAATCATTGAGTGCGATGAAAATGCGCTAAAGAGGGTCAGCCTTTATGTTAAGGCAAAAATCCTTGTTGTAACAAACGTTTTCCGCGATCAGCTGGATAGATACGGCGAGGTTTCGCACACCCTTTCAGCCATCAGAGGGGGCGCAGAAAATATGCCTGATTGCCTTTTGGTGCTCAATGCTGATGACCCGCTCACCTTCAGCCTTTCACGTTTTAAAAACGCTTATTGCTCCTTTGGCATAGACGTACCTCTTTCCCGCGGCGGCAGCGAGGATAATTCTTATTGCGTGTTTTGCCACGCGCCTTATAGGTATAGCTTTCGCACGTTCAGCCAGCTGGGCGGCTTTTGTTGCCCCGGCTGCGGTTATGAGCGGCTTGCGCCCACTGCCTCCTGCACGGAAATTCTTAATGAAACTGCCGATTTCAGCCAAATCCTTGCAAGGATAGGCAGCACACAAATGCTGCTCATGGTCAATCTCGGTTCGGTTTATAATATCTATAACGCCCTTGCTGCCGCGCAGGTGCTGTATTCTCTTGGCTTTTCTCAGCTTGAAATTGAGAATGCGCTTGCAGCCTTTAATGGCGCCTTCGGCAGAATGGAAAGCTTCGGCAGCCTGCGGATGCTGCTGGTTAAAAACCCTGCGGGTTTTACGCAGACGATGAATTATATCTATAATCTCTCTGCAAAAAATCTGATTTTCATTCTTAATGATAATGATGCGGACGGGCGCGATGTTTCGTGGATATGGGATGCGGATATAAATATCAATCCCTCCGTTGAGCAAATTTATACTTTCGGTATTCGCTCGGGCGATATGGCGCTTCGCCTCAAATATGCAGGCTATCAGCCAAAGATTATAAAAAGCTATAAGGAGTTTTATGCCCTTTGTGCAGAGGAAAACACAGTCCTTATCCCCACATATACGGCAATGATGGCGCTTCGACCGTATCTTGCTCGGAAATTTAAAAAGGAGGAGTTTTGGCGATGAAGCTTCGCATTGCTCATCTTTATCCCGATTTGCTCAATTTGTATGGTGATTCGGGCAATTTGCTCTGCTTTAAAAAGCGCCTTGAATGGCGGGGAATTGATTGCAGTATTAACGCCCTTGTATCGGGGCGTGATTTTCTTTTTGATGATTATGATATTATTTTTATCGGCGGCGGTCAGGATTTTGAGCAAACCCTCGTCCTGCGCGATTTATCAAGGCGCAAGGCGTTTTCTCTTGCGGATGCGGTTGAGCGCGGCACGGTTATTCTCGCCATCTGCGGCGGCTATCAGCTCCTCGGAAAATATTATGAAACTTATAAGGGCGAACGGCTGGATTTCACGGGAATTCTGGATTTTTACACGATAGGTTCAAGAAAAAGATTAATAGGCAATTATGAATTCAAAACCGCGGAAAAAATCAGGGTAATCGGCTTTGAAAATCATTCGGGAAAAACCTATCTGGGGCAGGGGATTTCACCCCTCGGCAAAGTGATTTTCGGCTCTGGAAATAACGGCAAGGATAACACAGAGGGAGCAAGATATAAAAACACCTTCTGCACCTATTCCCACGGCCCCGTGCTGCCGAAAAATCCCGATTTCTGCGATTTGCTTTTGCAAAGGGCGCTTGAGCGTAAGTATGAAAACGCCTGTCTGGAGCCGCTTGATAACAGCCTTGAACTCCTTGCAAGAAAGCAAGTCAGGGATTTATATATTTAATTCCTAATGATTTTTGTTTCACCCGTGGTGCCGCTGCACTTTTGAAATCGTTGTTGAGGATTGGGATAAGTGGATAGAAAACTACACCAAAACTCACACCCGACAGCAGGCGGAGAAGGTCTTGAATAATTTTTATGAAGGTGCTATAATAGGCACAACATCATATAATATTGACGATATACATAGAGCAATATCATCACCTAAGGCAAATTTTGTAACAACTGATTTGAACAATCCAGGGCATTTATTTGGTGTTGCCGTTGAAAACGTTAAGCCCGAAAAAGGTTATTATGATGTTAAAGCCCATGGGGATTATGACGGTATATATATTTTTGAGACTGCTGTTGATGCAAACGAACTTGCAAGAATTCTCTTAGCAAGAAAGGATTATAACGGGCAATCAATACGATTATTAAGTTGTAACACTGGAAAAATGGTCAATGACACTTGTTTTGCCCAAGAATTATCAAATGCATTAATGGTAAATGTCAAAGCTCCGAATAAAATGATTATTGTTGATGATGATGGCAAACTATATGTTTACGAATCATTATTGTTAAAAGAAAAAGGTGAGTTTATTGAATTCAAACCCAAAAAAATATGAATCAATTCGTTGGAACGATGATGTTTACGAAGGCGAAAAAATTTCTGAAAAAGGCAAAGTGTTAGAGTATTTGAAAAAATATCACAAATTTGAGAATATGCATCTTTTTACATCATCCCCATTTGTCGATAGAAAAACAAAAGAAGTTGTAAAGAAAACAACAGATGGGTCATTTACTGACGGGAAATATGAGTGGCTTGAGTCTGATATTTATCACATAGAAAAGTATAATATGCCCTTAAAGCCTGATTTTATAAATCACGTTTTAAAGCAATCAAATGAGCACCATGCAGAATAAGCACGGTGCTTTTATTATGCCTATTTGGAGGTTTAAATATGAAATGCCCTTATGCAGTAAACCGCAGCACTGTAACCGTAACAGAGATTGAGTATGAAAAAGAGGATGAAACCTTTCTTGAATCAAACTCAACTGTTAGCCAAATAAATACTGCCTGGTTTGTTGATTTTCTGTTATCTATATTAAAAATAGAAAAATCTTAAATTTTTCTTGATTTTCGCTGCTTGCCGTGTTATTATATTTCAGCATAGTCTATAGGTGCGCCTATCGCTATGCAAACCACACATCGCGTTTTAGCCCCAAGGTTATAAAAAGCGGGCTTTGCCATTATGCGCGGTGGCGGTATAACCTAAAAGGAGGAAATAAAAATGGCAAATGTAGTTTCAATGAAACAGCTTTTAGAAGCAGGTGTTCATTTCGGACACCAGACCAGAAGATGGAACCCCAAAATGGCTGAATACATCTTCACAGAGCGTAACGGCATCTATATCATCGACCTTCAGAAAACAGTTAAGAAGCTCGATGAGGCTTATATGTTCGTTCGCGATCTTGCTGCTGACGGCGGCTCAATCATCTTTGTTGGCACAAAGAAGCAGGCTCAGGATTCCATTAAGGAAGAGGCAGAGCGCTGCGGTATGCCGTATGTTAACGCTCGTTGGCTCGGCGGTATGCTCACAAACTTTAAGACCATCCGCGGTCGTGTAGCCCGTCTTGCTCAGCTCAAGAAGATGCGTGAGGACGGCACCTTTGATCTCCTTCCTAAGAAGGAAGTTGCAGGCCTTGAGCTTGAAATTGAAAAGCTTGAAAAGTATCTCGGCGGTATCACTGAGATGAAAAAGGTTCCAGAGGCAATGTTCATCGTTGACCCTCGCAAGGAAAGAATTGCAGTTTCAGAGGCAATCAAGCTCGGTCTTCCGATTGTTGCTATCGTTGATACAAACTGTGATCCCGATGAAATTGATTACGTTATCCCCGGTAATGACGACGCTATTCGCGCAGTAAAGCTTATCGCAGGCGCTATGGCTTCCGCTGTAATCGAGGGCAGAGACGGTCAGGATGCTGTTGCTGCTTCCGAGGAGGCTGCTGAGGCTGAGGCTCCCGCAGAGGAAGAAGCTGCTGAATAATCAGTTTTATTACAAATTGTATAATCTTAACAAATAAATATTGTGGAGGAATGTAAAATGGCATTTACAGCTCAGGATGTAAAAGCTCTTCGTGAGAAGACAGGCGTTGGCATGATGGAGTGCAAAAAGGCGCTCACAGAAGCTGACGGCGATATGGAAAAGGCTATTGATTATCTTCGTGAAAGAGGTCTTGCTGCTGCACAGAAGAAGGCTGCAAGAATCGCCGCAGAGGGCGTAGTTCTTTCTTATGCAGACCCCGCTCTCAAAAAGGGCGTTGTTATTGAGGTTAACTCTGAAACAGACTTCGTTGCTAAGAATGAAAAGTTCGTTGGCTTCGTAACAGACCTTGCTAAAACCGTTCTTGCAACAGGCGTTAGCACTGTTGAGGAGCTTGCTGCTGCAGATTATATGGGCACAGGCAGAACCGTAACGGAAACTCTTAATGATCTCATCCTTTCAATCGGCGAGAATATGAAAATCCGCCGCTTTGAGGTTATGGACGGCATCGTTTCAACTTACGTACACGGCGGCGGCTCAGTCGGCGTAATGGTTGGCTTTGACGTTGCTGATGAAGCAAAGGCTTCTGATCCCGCATTTGATGAAATGGGCAAGAATGTTGCAATGCAGATTGCTGCAATGAGCCCAACCTATCTCGGCAAGGCTGATATTTCCGAGGATGAAATGGCTAAGATGCACTCAATCACTGTTGACAGCGCACTTAATAAGCCCGATTCTCTTCCGAGACCTATCCTTCAGAGCCTCACCGATGAAGCTTGCGGCGGCAAGTGGAGCGAAGAGGATACCAATATTTATAAGGGCCTTGACAATAAGCAGCTTAAGAATTTTCCGAACTTCATTTCAAAGGAAGCTTATGAAATCCTTGCAGGTATCGCAGTTTCTCATAAGGCTGAAATTGTTGAAAACAAGATTTTCACAGGTCTTGTTCAGGGCAGACTTGCAAAGCAGATTAAGGAAATCTGCCTGTTAGAGCAGGATTTCGTTCGCTCAGACCTCTTTGAAGGCACTGTTGAGGGCTACATCAACGATGTTGCTAAGAAGCTCGGCACAGAGATTAAGGCAACCGGCTTCATTCGTTTAACAAGAGGCGAGGGCCTTGAGAAGAAGCAGGAAAACTTTGCAGAGGAAATTGCAAAGCAGATTAATGGCTAATTGCCGATTGTGATTTAAAGGAGAATAATTATGATTTGTAACGTTTGTGGCGCACAGCTTGAGGATAATGCAACCTTCTGCTCACATTGCGGCAATCCCGTAACTCCGCAGAACAATCAGGCTCAATATAATAATGCAGCTGCATATCAGCAGCCTGTATATAATCAGGCACCTCCTCAGCAGCAAGGCTATGCTAATTATCAGCAGCCTCCTGTACAGGGCAGCGTTAAGGGCTCAAAGGATAAGGTTGTTGCCGGTCTTCTGGCAATATTCCTTGGTTCTCTCGGTATCCACAAGTTCTATCTCGGATATACGAAGGCAGCGGTTATTATGCTTCTCGTAACCCTTTTAACCTTCGGCGTCGGCGCAACAGTTATGGCAATTATTGCTTTGATTGAAGGTATTATGTATCTCACAAAGTCCGACGAGGAGTTTTATTACACTTACGAGGCTAATCAGAAGGAATGGTTCTAAAAACAAATATTTGATTTCAATGAGCATCTCATCCGAGATGCTCATTTTTTGTGCAAAGGGGGATTTCTTTACTGATTTATTTTTCTAAATCTATTTACTTTTATTAAAATACTTGCTATAATAACTATGGATAATTCTGCACTTCTTTAGCATTTACGAGTGGTGATAATTATGAAAAGAAATAAAAGAATTCTATCATTAATTATGGCGATAACGCTGTTTTGCTCAGTTATGTTCAGCTTCAGCGCAACGCCCTTCTATGCGGCGGATGCTTTAAGCGGAAGCTGCGGCGCAAGCGGTGCCGACGTTAATTGGTCTTATAACACCTCAACAAAAACGTTAACCATCACGGGCACGGGCGCGATTAAGGATTTCGGCATCATTGCCATCGGCAGCCTTGCAAACGTTGCGCCCTGGAAGGCATATCGCTCCACCTGCACGGACGTCGTTATCGGAGAGGGTATAACCGCTATTGGTAATTATTCCTTCTATGAAATGACGGCGATGACCGATATCAGCCTTCCAAGCACGTTAACAACAATCAATAAGCGCGCTTTTGAAAATGCAACTGCGCTTCAGTATATTGATTTGAACGAGGGCTTGTTAACGATTGAGCAGGCTGCGTTCAAGGGCTGCACTGCGCTTAAGGAAATCATTTTCCCCGATAGCTTAACGAGCATCGGCGGAGGGCAAACCTTAGAGGCGGGATACGGCGTATTCCAGAACTGCACCGCGCTTGAAACGGTTGTGTTCGGCAACGGCTTAACCTCAACGGGCGCTTATTCCTTCTATGAGGCTGGCGTTAAAAACATTACCTTCAGCGAAAGCATAACCACAGTTGACCGTTGGTGCTTCTTTAAATGCCCGATGGAGGAGGTTAAGCTTCCCGAAAACATTACTAATCTTGAAACCCGCTGCTTTGCAGACTGCACCAATATGAAGCACGCCTTCGTTTATAATGCGGAATGTGATTTCGGCGGTCTGAATATCGAGGGCGCAAAGGACCCGTTTAACGGCTCTCAGCAAACGCTGACCTTCCACGGCTATGCTCCTTCAACTGCGCAGACCTATGCTAACGAAAAGGGTTATCAGTTCGTAACCTTTGACGATAGCTGCGCTCATCCCGAAACGCATCAGGTTACGGTTATTGAGCCTACTTGTGACACCGTGGGCAAGGCAAACGTTATCTGCGATATCTGCGGCAAGCTTGTTCAGACTGTTGATATTCCCGCAAACGGTCACGATTATATCAATCTCACAGAGGTTGTTGATACCACTGCGGTTGACGGGCATAGCTATGTTGATCAGGAGTGCACTGTTTGCGGCGCAACGCACAGGGAATATACTCACAACTCATGGGTTGACGGATATTATACCTCAACCACAACCGCCACTTGCCAAAGAGCAGGCTTAAGAACGGATACCTGCTCAGTCTGCGGTCAAACCCGCACTCTGCCTTCACTGAGAACGGACCATAATGTTGAGGTATACACCTCTATAACCGAGCCCACCTGCACTGTTGATGGCGAAAAAACGGGCATCTGCACAATGTGCGGCAAAACCGTTACCGTAACCCTTCCCGCAACGGGGCACACCGAGGAGCTTACTTCAACCGAAAATTCGGCGGACGGCAGCCACACCTATAATTCTTACGCTTGCTCAGTATGCGGCGAAACCCGCGAGGAAACCGTTCATAACGAATGGGTTGAGGGTCAGTATACCGAGGTTGAAATCTCGCCCGTCGGCTGCACCTCAAACGGTCAGGTTGAGCGCACCTGCTCAGTCTGCGGCAGGGTTGAAATATTTACAACTCAGATGACGGGGCATAACTATAATTACGAATATGAAAACGGCGAGCTTACCGGCGGCGAAATAACCAAGGAGCCCACCTGCACGGAAACGGGCACAAGAACCTTCACCTGTGCAAATTGCGGCAACACAATCAGTTATCCTATCAGGGCGCTCGGCCATAGCTATGACAGCCAGACCGTGCTCAGAGAGCCCACCTGCACCGTTTCGGGCACGGGGGCGGACGTTTGCTCACGCTGCGGCAGTATGAGCGCTTATGAGATTCCCGCGCTCGGCCACGATATTTCGGAGGCTGCGGATTATGAGGTAATATCTGAGCCGACCTGCGTTGACGAGGGCTCTGCTCAGGGCACCTGCACGCGCTGCAACGAATACGTAACGGTTGTGCTTGAGACTGCGGGGCACAGCTTTGATGAGGAAAATGCCGTTCAGACCAAGGCGCCGACCTGCACCACGGACGGAAAAGCAACGGCAACCTGCACTGTTTGCGGAGCAACGGAAACTATTGCAATTCCCGCAACGGGTCACCATTATCATTATTACAGGCATGAGGACGGCAACCTCGGCAGAACCATCGTATATAAGTGCGAGGATTGCACGGATAAGGACAGCACCCTCGTAACCGCGCTCGCAACGACTATTCCCGTATATCTCGGCACAAAGGTTGAGGATGCGCGCATTACCTCGGCTTACAGATACGACGTTGATGAGGATGGCTTCATCACGATGAGGGATTATTCAATCATTAAAGAATATATTCAGCTCGGCAGCTAAATTAAAAATTACAAAAGTGTTAAAAGGCGGTAAAATTTTACCGTCTTTTTCTTTTTTCTATTTACTTTAATTAAAGAATATATTAATATAAACATAGTTGTTAATAATAATATATGCTACAGTCGGAGGATTACTATGAGCGTTGTTTATAACAGAATTCTGCTTAAGCTCTCGGGCGAGGTGCTTGCAGGTGCTAAGGGAACGGGTATTGATAACGATACGGTTGTCAATATCTGCAAATCAGTTAAAAATGTTGCCGATATGGGCGTTGAGGTTGCTATCGTTGTCGGCGGCGGAAACTTCTGGCGCGGCAGAACCAGCGATGGGATGGACAGAACAAGGGCAGACCATATCGGAATGCTTGCAACTGCAATGAACTCCCTTGCTCTTTGCGATGCGCTTGAGCAGATGGGCGCAGACGTTCGCGTGCAGACCGCTATTGAAATGCGCCAGATTGCAGAGCCCTATATCAGAAATAAGGCAATCCGCCATTTCGAAAAGGGCAGAATCGTTATTTTCGGCTGCGGCACGGGCTCGCCGTTCTTCTCAACGGATACGGCTGCCGCTCTCCGCTCGGTTGAAATAAATGCGGACGCGCTTCTTAAGGCAACAAATGTTGACGGCGTTTTTGATAAGGACCCGAATAAATATGACGATGCCGTTAAGTTTGATAAGGTTTCATTTAAAGAGGTTATTAACCGCGATTTAAAGGTTATGGATTCAACCGCTTTTTCGCTTTGCAAGGATAATGATATGCCAATCATCGTTTTCAATCTTGAGGAGCCTGATAATATCATCAAGGTTGTTAACGGCGAGGATATCGGCACGACGGTTTCAAATTTTTAAATAATTATTTTAATATGAAAGGGTAAAAATTATGGATGCTTTATTTGAAAAAACCAAGGGCAGAATGGAAAAATGCCTTGATTCGCTTGATAGGGATTATAAGGCAATCCGCGCAGGAAGAGCCAATCCCGGTATTTTAGACAGAATTACCGTTGATTATTACGGCTCGCCGACTCCGCTCAATCAGATGGCTGCAATCTCCGTTCCCGAGCCGAGAATGCTTATGATTCAGCCCTGGGATGCTTCAACGCTCAGAGATATTGAAAAGGCAATCAACACCTCGGATATCGGTATTAACCCGAGTAACGACGGTAAGTGCATCCGCCTTGCATTTCCTCCGCTCACTGAGGAGCGCCGTAAGGAGCTCGTTAAGGATATTTCAAAGCGTGCAGAGGAAGCAAAGGTTGCAGTAAGAAATATTCGCCGCGATTCCTTTGATGATTTAAAGAAGCTTAAGAAGGATAATCAGATCACCGAGGATGATCAGAAGGACGGCGAAAAGGAGCTCCAGAAAATCACTGATGATTATATCAAGCAGGTTGAGGAGATGGAGAAAAAGAAGGAGCAGGAAATCCTCTCCATTTAATTATTTGAATTCAATTTGGGAGGGCGCACAGCCCTCCCGTAAGTCATATTTATAGGAGTAAATTTATGGCACTGTTCAGTAAAAAAACTGAGGAAAAAGTTGAATTTGCAGTCCTTCCCAAGCATATCGGAATTATTATGGACGGCAACGGCCGCTGGGCTAAAAAAAGAGGAATGCCCCGCACTTACGGTCATAAGGAGGGCGCTGAGGTTTTCAAAAGAATCTCCCGCGAATGCGGCAGGCTCGGCATTGAGGAGGTAACCTTTTATGCCTTTTCAACCGAGAATTGGAAGCGCCCCAAGGAAGAGGTGGACACCTTGATGGCGCTCTTCAAGGATTATCTGCTTGAGGCAAAGGCGGATATGGAGGCAAGCGGCAATCTGCGCGTGCGCTTCGTCGGCGAAAGAGAGGGCATCTCTCCCGAGCTTATTAAGCTTATGGATGAGGCTGAGGAGAATACTAAGGACAGAAACGGAACCCTCATAAACGTTGCCGTTAATTACGGCGGCAGGCAGGAAATCGTTTCAGCCGTTAATTCCCTTATTGCGTCAGGTAAAACGGAAATAACCGAAGCGGACATAAGCTCTGCGATTTATACGATGCCCGATTGCGATTTAATCATTCGCCCCAGCGGAGAGGAAAGGCTTTCAAACTTCCTTCTCTGGCAGGCGGCTTACAGCGAATTCTGGTTCAGCGACGTGCTCTGGCCCGATTTTACGGAAAAGGATTTGCACCTTGCGCTTGCCGAATTTGAAAAAAGAAACCGCCGCTTCGGCGCATAAAACTATTGAATCTGAAAGGACGGCGCTTGCCGTTTGGTGAATTAATATGAAACAGAGAGTTATAACCGCAGCGGTTTTGCTTGCGCTTCTGGCGCTTGTCGTTTGGCAGATAAACACTCCGCTCTTCGTTTTGGTAATTGCAGTCTTCTCCGCAATTGCCGCAAATGAAATAATGAAATGCTCAAAGCTTGATAATAAGTTCATCCTTATCGTCGGCACGGCGTTTGCGGGCGTTGCTCCTCTTTTTGCAAGCAAAAAGGCTTTAATGCCCTTAGTTGATGCGGAGCTTTGGGGCGCGGTAATTAAAGCCGTTCCTTCGGTTGCATACGTAATCGTGCTCGTGCTCGTATTTATGCTTGCAATGCTTAAGGGCTATTCCCACACAAGATTTGAGCAGGTTGCAATCGCAGTCTTTGCAAGCGTGTTCGTGCCCTTCGGCTTTTCAATTTTCATTCGTCTGCGCGATATGTTTATGAACGAGCAGTTCGGCATTTATCTCATTTTCTATGCGCTTCTTTGTGCGCTTGCAACGGATACGGGCGCTCAGCTCGGAGGTATGGCTTTCGGCAAGCATAAGATGAGCCCGAATATCAGCCCCAAGAAAACCATTGAGGGCGCTGCCTGCGGCATAATCACTTCAATCGTTCTCAATGCCGTTGCATTCCTGCTTTATAATCATTTTGCCGATTTGAAGCTTGATACGGTCGGCACAACGATTCTTATGGTTTGCTGCGTTCCGATTTCATTTATGGGTATGATGGGCGATTTAAGCGCTTCCGTGCTTAAGCGTAATTTTGACGTTAAGGATTTCGGCAAGATTTTCCCGGGTCACGGCGGCGTTATGGATAGATTTGATTCAACCCTTTTCACTCTGCCGCTCACTTATGCGCTTGCACTGATTGCATTTACTGCTTAAGGGGTGATTTTTATGACAAAGAATCTTTCAATTCTCGGCTCAACGGGCTCAATCGGCACTCAGACGCTTGACGTCTGCAGAATGCACGGCATTAACGTCGTTTGCCTCACAGCCAATTCAAACGTTGATTTAATTGAAAAGCAAATCCGCGAATTCAAGCCGGAGCTTGCCTGCCTTATGAATGAAAAGGCGGCGGCAGATTTAAAGGCGCGCGTTGCGGATATGAATATAAAAATTCTCAGCGGAATGGAGGGGCTTATCGAGTGCGCCACCTATGCCGGCGCGGATACGGTGCTCACCTCTGTCGTTGGAATGATAGGGCTTTTGCCCACGATTGAGGCAATCAAGGCAAAGAAAACGATTGCCCTTGCAAATAAGGAAACGCTCGTTGCGGGCGGCAGGCTCGTAATCCGCCTTGCAAAGGAAAACGGCGTTTCAATCCTTCCGGTTGACAGCGAGCATTCCGCAATCTTTCAGTCCCTGCAGGGCAGCCCTGATGAAAAGGCGCTGAAGAAAATTATCCTCACTGCCTCGGGCGGTCCGTTTTTCGGCAAAACAAAAAATGAGCTTGAAAACGTAACTGCCACGGACGCGCTTAAGCACCCCAATTGGGATATGGGCGCAAAAATCACCATAGACAGCGCTACGATGATGAACAAGGGGCTTGAATTTATTGAGGCTAAATGGCTTTTCAACGTTCCTAACGATGATATTGAAATCGTCGTTCACCGCGAATCGGTGCTTCATTCCGCAGTAGTATTTCAGGATAATTCGGTTATCGCCCAGCTCGGCGTGCCCGATATGAGAATTCCCATTCAGTATGCCCTCACTTATCCGCAGAGGCTCCCGAGCCCCGTTGCTCCGCTCTCGCTTGCGGATTACGGCAAGCTCACGTTCTTTGAGCCGGATTATGAAACCTTTGAGTGCATCAATCTCTGCAAGGAGGCTATTGAGCTCGGCGGCATTTATCCCGCCGCGGTTAACGGCGCAAACGAGGAAAGCGTTAAGCTTTTCCTTGAGGGCAAAATTAAATTTGCAGATGTTGCATATCTTAATAGGGAGGCTATGCACAGCCTTGCAAATATTCAGGATTTCACCCTTGACGACGTGTTGAATGCGGACAGGGCGGCAAGGGATTACGTAATCCGAAATTTCAATAAATAAATCAGAGGCGATTATTTGAGCATATCTTCAATATGGAACAGCGTTTATCCGGTTCTCATTGCCATTCTTTTTTTTGAATTCATAATCCTGATTCACGAGGGCGGGCATTTCGTTGCCGCCAAGCTCAATAAAATCAAGGTTAATGAATTTGCAATCGGAATGGGGCCTAAGCTGTTTTCCTTCACCAAAAAGGAAACTCAATATTCTCTCCGTCTGCTTCCGCTCGGCGGCTATTGCGCAATGGAGGGCGAGGATGAGGAGTCGGAGGACAGCGGCTCGTTCTCAAAAAAAAGCGTGCCCTCAAGAATGCTCGTCGTTGTTGCAGGCGCGGTTATGAATTTAATACTCGGCTTTGTTATCATTCTCTGCCTTATCTGCAGTCAGGACCTCGTCGGCACGACGACGGTCGGCGCGTTTGCGGAGGATGCCGCAAGCAGTCAGAGCGGGCTTATGATTGATGACAGGATTAAGAGTATTGACGGTATGCGTGTCTTTACCTCAACGGATGTTCAGACGGGATTATCACGCTCGCCCGATGCAACGGTGCATATGGTCGTTGAGCGTGACGGTAAGTCGGTTCCGATTGACGTCACCTTTGATATGGAGGAGTATGAGGGCAGGCAGCTTATCGTCTGGGATTTTCAGCTGTACGGGGTTGAAAAGACTCCGCTTAACGTCCTCAAAAACAGCATTCAGGTTTTCATTTCGTTCACGCGAATGGTTTTCCTGTCCGTTCACGATATAATAATCGGCAGATACGGGCTTTCCGATATCAGCGGGCCCGTCGGCGCGGTTTCCGTGGTTTCAACCGCAGTCAAAATCAGCTGGTTTTCAATGTTCAGAATTATGGCGCTGCTGACTATTAATATCGGGCTGTTCAATTTATTCCCGATTCCCGCGCTGGACGGCTGGCGTCTGTTTCTTCTCGTCGGTGAGGGCATATTCAAGCGCAAGCTTCCCGCAAAATGGGAATATGCAATCAATGCTGCGGGAATAATCGTGCTTCTCGGTTTAATGGCGGTAGTAACGTTTTCGGATATTTCAAAGTTCTTTAAATAATTAAGGGTGTTTATTATGAGTGATATCATTCGCAGAAATTCAAAAAAGGTTAAGGTCGGTAATACCTTTATCGGCGGCGATTCGCCGATTCTGGTGCAGTCAATGCTCAATATTCCTTCAACGGATATTGAGGGCTCGGTTGAGCAGGCAAAGGCGCTTGCGGCAGCAGGCTGCCAGATTATCCGCTTCGCCATTCCTAATGAACAAGCGCTCGATTTGATTGAGCCTATAAAGAATGCGGTTGACGTTCCGCTCGTTGCGGATATTCATTTTGATTATCGCCTTGCGCTCGGCGCTGCCGAAAGGGGCATTGATAAAATCAGAATCAACCCCGGCAATATCGGCGATGAAAGCAGGGTAAAAGCAGTTGCGGATGCCTGTAAGCTCCGCGGGCTTCCAATCAGAATAGGAGTTAACAGCGGCTCGCTTGAAAAGGAAATCCTTGCAAAGCACGGCTCGCCGACTCCGCAGGCTATGGTTGAATCTGCGCTTTATCACGCCTCGCTTCTTGAAAAGTTTGATTTTGACGATATAGTTATTTCAATCAAATCCTCAAACGTGCCGACTATGATTGCAGCTTATGAGCTCGCTGCAGAGCAGTGTAATTATCCGCTGCACCTCGGCGTAACGGAGGCGGGCACGGAGAGAATGGGCATAATCAAATCGGCAGTCGGCATCGGCTCGCTGCTCACTAAGGGCATCGGCGATACCATACGCGTAGAGGTCTTCGCCGCCTTTGATATACTTAAAGCAATCGGGCTTAAAAACGACTGCCCGTACTTAATTTCCTGTCCGACCTGCGGCAGAACCAGAATTGATTTAATCTCCCTTGCAAAGCAGGTGGAGGAAAGGCTTCGCAATTGCAAAAAGCCGATTAAGGTTGCTGTTATGGGATGCATAGTAAACGGTCCCGGCGAAGCAAAGGAAGCCGATATCGGCATCGCAGGGGGCGATGGCAACGGCCTCATTTTCAAAAAGGGCGAAATTTTAAGAAAAGTGCCCGAGGCGGATTTACTTGATGAACTGATGAAAGAGATAGATAAATTATAATGAATTTGTTCAAGGATTATTTTGCGGATTACGTTGATGAATTTCAGCTGACGAGCCTGCAAAACGGCGAAATCGTTCGCTTCACGGTTAATAAGGATAACCGCGAGCTGATCGTCGTTTTGTCGCTTTCGGAGCTTGTTGATTATTCGGTTTTTGAATCCGCGGAAAAAAGCATTAAAAATTCAATGGGCTTAAATAAGGTCACAATCAAGCCGCGCTATATGAGCAACAGGTTTGAAACCGCTTATTTCCCGAGCATCGTTGAATTCGTTAAAAAGCAAAATCCCGCCGCAAACGGCTTTTTTGACGGTGCGGTGGTTGAATATAATGAGCCGAAGCTCAGAATACTTCTGCGTAACGGCGGTATAGATATTCTCCTCAATAAAGCCGTTGACACCGATATTCAAAGCGTTATTCTTGATATGTTCGGTTTCGAGCCGCAGGTTAAGCTCGTGGAGCTTGAAAGCTTTGATATCGAGGCTGCCGTTAAGGAAGCGGTTGCGGAAAAGCAGGCGGTTGAAGCGCAGAAAAAAGAGGAAAAGGCTAAAAACGTTAAGCACACGCTTATGCCTAATCTGCCTCTTTATGAGGATACTCAGAGGGTTATTTTCGGCAGAAGGCTCAAGGAAGCGCCAAAGCCGATTGCAGAGGTTCAGCCCGATGACGGCTTTATAACCGTCTGGGGCGACGTGCTTAAAACCGAGGTTAAGGACACTAAAAGGGGAGACAGCAAGATTTTCTCCTTCGATATCAGCGATTATACCTCCTCAATCACGGTTAAAATTTTTGACCGCAATAATATCGTTGAGCCCCTCGTTGATAAGCTCACTACGGGCACGACGGTTATTATTTCCGGCGGCTATCAGTTTGATACCTTTTCAAATCAGCTCGTGCTTCGGCCCAATACTATCGTAACGGTAATGAAAGCGCAGAAGCTTGATGAGGCAGAGGAAAAAAGAGTTGAGCTTCATTTGCATACCGCTTTTTCGGAAATGGATGCAATCGCAAAGCCTAAGGATTTAATTAAGCGCGCTGCTCAGTGGGGGCATAAAGCAATTGCCGTTACGGACCACGGCGTCGTTCAGGCGCTGCCGGAAGCGTATTCCGCCGCAAAGGCAAACGGAATTAAGCTCATTCTCGGAATGGAGGGCTATCTCGTTGACGATTCTCTTTATCCCGATTTTATGAATATGAAGATGAAGGAATTTCGCCGTCATCACATTATCCTGCTCGTTAAGGAGGATAATTCCCTTGATGAAAGCGTGCCGCCCGAGGAACGCAAATACGGCAGAAAAAATCTTTATCAGATGATTTCCCATTCACACGTTAAAACCTTTAAGGGCAGGCCGCTTATTCCGAAATCTCTTCTTGCCGAGAAGAGAGACGGTATTCTTGTCGGCTCCGCGTGCGAGCAGGGCGAGCTTATTCAGGCAATCCTTCACGGCAAATCCCGCGAAGAGGTTGAGGCGCTTGCAGAGTTTTATGATTACATAGAAATTCAGCCGAACGGCAACAACGCCTTTATGATACGCTCAACGAGGGATATTCACGAAAATATTAATTCCGAAGAGGATTTGATAAATATTAATAAACAGCTCGTTGAAATTGCGGACAAGCAGGGCAAGCTCGTCGTTGCAACTGGCGACGTGCATTTCCTTGATGAAAAGGATGCAAAATTCCGCGCAATTATTATGGCGTCAAAGGGTTTTGAGGATGCGGACGAGCAGGCTCCGCTCTATTTCAAAACAACTGATGAAATGCTTGCGGATTTCGCGTGGGCAGGCAGCAGGGCAAAGGAATTCGTTGTTGATAATCCCAATAAGATTGCGGATATGATTCAGGATGATATCCGCCCGATTCCGCCGGGCACCTATCAGCCCCATATTGACGGCGCTGATGAGGAGCTTACCGAAAAATGCTGGAGCATGGCTAAGGAGCTTTACGGCGACCCCGTTCCCGAATACGTTGCCGCAAGGCTTCAGCGTGAGCTGGATTCAATCATAAACCACGGCTTCGGCGTGCTTTACGTTATTGCAAAGCGCCTCGTTGAGGAAAGCGAAAGAAACGGCTATCTCGTCGGCTCCCGTGGTTCGGTAGGCTCATCCCTCGCCGCTCATTTCGGCGGTATATCTGAGGTTAATCCGCTTGCTCCGCATTATTATTGCAAAAAGTGCAGGCACAGCGAATTTTTCCTCAACGGCGAGTACGGCTCAGGCTTCGATTTGCCGCCAAAAAATTGTCCCGTATGCGGCGAGCCTATGAAGCGCGACGGGCACGAAATCCCGTTTGAAACCTTCCTTGGCTTTGACGGCGATAAGGAACCCGATATTGACCTTAATTTCTCCGGCGAATATCAGTCCCGCTCGCACCGCTTTACCGAGGAGCTTTTCGGTAAGGATTACGTCTTCAAGGCGGGCACGATGGCAACCGTTGCCGATAAAACCGCTTACGGCTACGTCTGCAAATATCTTGAGGAGCGCGGGCTTCTTAACGTCACTCCCAAGGCTGAGATAGACAGATTGACAGACGGCTGCACGGGTATTAAGCGCACGACGGGTCAGCACCCCGGTGGAATGGTTGTTGTGCCTGATAAATACACGGTTGAGGATTTCACACCAATTCAGTATCCCTCAAACGATGAAAAGAAGGGCACTTACACAACTCATTTTGATTTCAAAAATTCACTTCACGATACGCTGTTAAAGCTCGATGAGCTCGGCCACGATAATCCCACGATTTATAAATATCTTGAGGATGCAACGGGCATTCCGGTTATGGACGTTGATTTGTCCGACCCGAAGCTCTATCAGCTCATAACCTCAACCGAGCCAATCGGCGTCAGCCCCGAGGATATTGATTGCCCGACGGGCACGCTTGCCATTCCCGAAATGGGTACCCCGTTTGTTATCGGAATGCTCACGGAAGCGCAGCCGAAGAATTTTGCGGATTTGCTGCAGATTTCAGGACTTTCACACGGCACGGACGTTTGGCTCGGCAACGCACAGGATTTGATTAAAAACGGCACCTGCACGATTTCGGACGTTATCGGCTGCCGTGATGATATTATGACTCATCTGATTCACGTTGCAGAGCATTATGAAGCCACCACGGGCAAGCAGTCGCCGCTTTCAAAAAAGGATTGCTTCAAGATTATGGAGTACACCCGTAAGGGCAAAGCGCCAAAGGAGCTTCCGCCCTATGAGGATGCAATGAAGCAAATCGGCGTTGAGCAGTGGTATATTGATTCTTGCTATAAAATTAAATATATGTTCCCCAAGGCTCACGCCGCCGCTTACGTTATTGCGGCTCTGCGTATTGCCTGGTATAAGATTTATTATCCCGTTGAATTCTATTCTGCGTTCTTCACCGTCCGCGGCGATGCGATTGATGCCGTTGCGGCTGTTCAGGGCAAGGCTGCGGTTAAGAAGAAAATGAATGAGTTTAACGATAAGAAAAAGAGAGGACTCCCGATTACCGCCAAAGAGGAATCGACGTACGTCGTTAATCAGATTGTTATTGAAATGCTGGCAAGGGGCTATGAATTCCTCAGCGTGGATCTCTATAAATCCGATTGGCGAGTTTATAAGATTGAAAACGGCAAAATCAGGCTTCCGTTCTCCGCTATTGACGGTATCGGCGAAACCGCTGCAAAGGCAATTGCCGATGCTGTTGAAAGAAATCCGGAGGGCTTTATTGCTTCGGATGATTTGGCAAACGAGCCTGGAGTCGGCAAATCCGTTGTTGATGCGCTGCGAAATGCAGGTGCTCTCGGCGATTTGCCCGAAAGCAAACAGATTTCATTCTTTTAAATAATATATAATTTACAATAATAAAAATAATAATTGACAGGGGCACTTTATTGTGTTAGCATATTAGCACGCTAAAGTGAAAGAGGTTAATTATGAAACGTTATTCAAATGTAACACCCGAGGGCAGCAGGGATTTCCTGTTTGATGAAAGCGACGATAGAAAAGCGGTTGAGACCGCGCTTTCAGCCCTTTATAAGGAATATAATTATCGCAAGGTTATCACTCCCGCAATTGAATATTTTGATGTGTTCAACAGCGATAACGTCGGCATTGAGGCGGATGAGATGTATAAGCTCACCGATAATTACGGACGCACAACCGTGCTTCGTCCGGATAACACGATGCCCATCGCAAGGCTCGTTGCCACAAGGCTTAAGAAAGAGGATTTCCCCGTAAGGCTTTATTATAATCAAAATGTTTTCGTGCGTAATAAAACCCTTGCAGGCAGAACCGATGAAATTCCGCAAAGCGGTATTGAGCTTATTGGCGACGGCTCGCTTGATGCGGATTTGGAAGTGCTGTCAATGGCGGCTGAGGCGCTCAGAAGATGCGGGCTCAATTCCTTTACGCTTGAAATCGGCAATGCGGGCTTCTTTAACGCTGTGCTCGGCAATATGGAAATCAGCAAAACTCAGAAAGCGGATATCTGCAATCTGATTGAGGGCAAGAATTATGCAGCTCTCAACGATTTGCTTTCCTCGATTGGTGACACTGCCGAAACCAGGGTGCTTCATATTCTGCCGCGCCTTTTCGGCTCGGTTGAGGTGCTTGAAAAAGCCAAAAGGCTTTATAACACAGAGGCTTCTAACGAGGCGCTTGATTATATCAAAACCGTTTATGAGCGCTTAACGGAGCTCGGCATTGCGGATAACGTTATGATTGACCTCGGGCTCGTTAACCGTTCGAATTATTATACGGGCATTATTTTCCGCGGCTACGTTCAGGGCTCGGGCTTAACCGTGCTTTCGGGCGGTCGCTATGATAATCTGATTTCCGAATTCGGAATGAATGCCCCCGCAATCGGCTTTGCGTTTGATGTTAATGCGCTTTGCGATGTTAAAAATGAGATTGTTAATGTTGAGCGCCCGATAAGAATTGCCCTCACAAAGGGCAGGCTTGAAAAGGCTTCAATAAAGCTTTTCCAGAAAATGGGGCTTGATACCACGGAGCTTGAGAATAAGGGCAGGCGTCTAATTCTTCCCGTTGATGAATATGAGGCGGTGCTTTCAAAAGCGCCGGATGTAATCACATATATTGAGCACGGCGTGTGCGATATCGGCGTTGTCGGCAAGGATACCATCGTTGAGCACGGCAATTCCTTTTATGAGGTTATGGATTTAAATATCGGCAAATGCCGCTTTGCGCTTGCCTGCCCGAAGGGCACGAATTTCTTCTCGGGCTATAAGCGCAAAACAGTCGCTTCCAAATATCCCAAGGTTGCAAAGGAATTCTTTAAATCCAAGGGCATGGATGTTGACGTTATTAAGATTGAGGGCAGCGTGGAGCTTGCTCCGCTTCTCGGCCTTGCAGACGGTATCGTGGATATTGTTGAAACAGGCTCAACCTTAAAGGAAAACGGGCTTGAGGTTGTTGAGGAAATCCTGCCGATTTCCGCAAGAGTAATCGTTAATATGGCTTCAATGAAGCTGCGCAAGCAGGAGATTGAGGCGTTTTTAGAGGATATGGAGCTTGCTTCAAAAGTTTAATTACTGAGGTATGAATATGAAAATAACCAAGGCAAACGGCAAAACAGAATATCAGCTTATTGAAAATCTCAAAAAGCGCAGCGGGGAAACCGATGCAAAAATCGTTGAGATTGTTAATTCAATTATAAACGGAGTTAAGGAAGGCGGCGATGAGGCTGTCCGCGAATACACTGCTCGCTTTGACGGCATCGTTCCCAAGAAAACCGTTATTGAAAAGGAAGAGCTTGAGGGCTATCTTGATAAGGTTGACGAGGCTTTCAAAAAAGCAATCGTTGACGCTAAGAATAATATTTACGATTTCCATCTGCGCCAGGCTCAGCAGAGCTGGATGACCACTAAGGAAAACGGCGTAATAATGGGGCAGAGAGTCAGAGGGCTCCACCGCGTGGGTATATACGTTCCCGGCGGCACGGCTGCTTATCCGAGCTCCGTTCTTATGAACGCCATTCCCGCGAAAATCGCAGGTGTTAAGGAAATCATTATGGTAACCCCGCCCGATAAGGACGGTAATGCCAATCCGAATATTATGGCGGCTGCCGCAGTTGCAGGCGTTGACAGGGTGTTCCTTTGCGGCGGCGCGCAGGCAGTTGCCGCGCTTGCTTACGGCACGGAGAAAATTCCGAAGGTTGATAAAATCGTCGGCCCCGGTAATATCTTCGTTGCAACGGCAAAGAAGCTGCTTTACGGCGTCGTTGATATTGATATGGTTGCGGGTCCGTCCGAAATTCTCATCGTTGCGGATAAATCCGCTAAGCCCGCTTTCCTTGCGGCTGATTTAATGAGCCAGGCTGAGCATGATAAAATGGCTTCCGCAATCCTGCTCACAACCTCGGATTCAATCGCAAGGGCAACCGTGCATGAAATTGATAAGCAGATTAAATTCCTTCAAAGGCAGGAAATTATTGAGCAGTCCCTCAACGATTACGGCGAGATTATTGTGTGCGAAAATCTGCAGCAGGCAATTGATTTTGCAAACGAGCTTGCGCCCGAGCATTTAGAGCTCTGCGTTGAGGAGCCGCTTAAGTATATCGGAATGCTTGATAATGCCGGCTCGGTATTCCTCGGAAACTTTTCACCCGAGCCCCTCGGCGATTATTTTGCTGGCCCCAATCACGTGCTTCCCACAAGCGGCACCGCAAGGTTTTTCAGCCCGCTTTCGGTTGACAGCTTCATAAAGAAATCGTCGTTTATTTATTACACGGAGCAGGAGCTTAAAAACGCCAAGGATGAGATTGTAACGCTTGCCGAGGCTGAGGGCTTAACCGCTCACGCAAACAGCATTAAGGTTAGATTTTAATTATGGCGAACGCTAAGAAAAAGAAAGGCGGCTCGGATTTCAGTAAGTTCGTTTCAATAATCCTTGCCGTGATAGCCATTATCCTGTTCGTCCGTCAGGGCATACAGCAGGCAAGGGAGCAGGCTTCAAGATACGCGGCTGCAAGAGCGGCAGAGGGCACGGCGGCAGTTCATTTCATTGACGTCGGTCAGGGCGATTGCGAATTCATTGAGCTTCCGAACGGAGAAACGATGCTGATTGACGCGGGCGAAAAGGAAGCGGGGCAAACGGTCGTTAATTATATCAATAGCCTCGGCTATACGGAAATAACCTATCTGGTTGCCACCCATCCGCATTCGGATCATATCGGCGGGCTTCCTGCCGTATTCCGCGAGTTTGACATAAAAACGGTGTATATGCCAAACGTTGTAACCTCCTCGTCATCTTACGATAAGCTTTTATCCGCGGTTGAACAGGAGGGCTGCAGGGTTATTGAGGCAAAAGAGGGCGTTTCCGTCGTTAAAGATGATGAAAACGGGCTTTCGGTTTATATGCTTGCCCCCGTCGGCAGCGGCTATGAGGATTTAAATAATTATTCCGCAGTTGTTAAAATGGAGTTTTATAACACGTCGTTCCTCTTTATGGGCGATGCCGAAACTCTTGCTGAAAAAGAAATCACTGCAGACGTCAGCGCGGACGTCGTCAAGGTCGGGCATCACTGCTCAAATTCCTCCTCGTCGGCGGAATTCGTAAAACGCGTTTCACCGCAGTATGCCGTGATTGAATGTGCTGCCGATAATTCCTACGGCCATCCGCATAAGGAGCCGTTAAAACGCTGGCAGTCGGTCGGCGCTGAGATACTGCGCACTGATACGATGGGCAGCATAACCATTGCGAGCGACGGCGTTAAGCTCACGGTTTCTTATGAGAACGCGGATAACGGCGTTTCAACCGCTTCGGTTGCCGAATATAAATGGGCGCTGAACACAAACACTATGAAAATACATTACCCCTCCTGTACTTCGGTAACGGAGGGCAACGGGAAAAATATAGAATATTCAAATAAAAGTCTTGAGGAATTGCAGGCGGCAGGCTATTCGCCCTGCGGCAGGTGCAATCCGCACGAATAGAAATATGAAGATTGTTATTGACAGAATTGAAGAAGCAATTGCAGTTTGCGAGCTTGAAAACGGCGAAATGATTGAAGTGCCCGTTTCGCTTTTCGGCGAGGTTAAAGAGGGCGATATAGTCAGCATAACCGTTGAAGAGGAGCAAACGAGAATAAAAACTAATGAAATGCAAAGGCGCCTCAGCGCGCTTTTTGCAGGGAGTGACGAAGATGAGAACTGCACAGATTGAAAGAAACACAAAGGAAACTCAGATAAAAATCAGCCTTAATCTGGACGGGGGCGACGTTAAGGCTTCAACGGGCATCGGCTTTTTTGACCATATGCTAACAGCCTTTGGCGTTCACGGCGGCTTCGGGCTTGAGGTTCAGGTTAAGGGCGATTTGGAGGTTGATAACCACCACACCGTTGAGGATACGGGCATTGCCCTCGGTATGGCGTTCAGGCAGGCGCTCGGCGATATGGGCGGCATAAACCGTTACGGCTCCTTCTATATTCCCATGGATGAAAGCCTTGCACATTGCGCGCTTGATATTTCAAACAGACCCTTCCTCGTTTTCAACGCTGATTTTAACGAGGAGCTATGCGGCGATTATGAAACCTGCTGCACTGAGGAGTTCTTCCGTGCCTTTGCCGTAAACGCGGGCATAACGCTTCATCTCAACGTGCTTTACGGCTCAAATTCTCACCACGAAATTGAGGCGCTTTTCAAAGCCTGCGCCCACGCGCTTGACGTTGCAACGGCAAAGAAAGAGGGCGGCGTGCTCTCAACCAAAGGAGTTCTCTGATGATTATTTTTCCTGCAATTGATATAATGGGCGGTAAGCCCGTGCGCCTTTATAAGGGCGAATTTTCAACTGCCTACAGCGTTGCAGAGAATGCGCTTGAAACCGCCCTTCATTTTCAAAGCCTCGGCGCCGAGTGGCTTCACACCGTTGATTTGGATGGCTCTCTGAAAAAGGAACGCGTGAATTCGGAAGTGTTCCTCTCAATTGCCGAAAACACAAATTTAAAGGTTGAGGTCGGCGGCGGTATCCGCACACTTGAGGATATTGATTTTTATCTCGGCAACGGAATTGAAAGGGTTATTCTGGGCTCGGTTGCGCTCAAAAATCCCGCGCTCGTTAAGGAAGCCGTGCATAGCTTCGGCGGAGATAAAATCGTTGTAGGCATAGATGCAAAAAAGGGCTACGTTGCAACGGAGGGCTGGACGGAAAGCTCGGACGTTTATTTCACGGAGCTTGCAAAGCAGATGGAGGATATCGGCATTAAAACGATTATTTACACCGATATCTCCAGGGACGGCACTCTGAGCGGTCCCAACATCAAGCAGCTTTCAGAGCTTGATAAAGCCGTATCCTGCAACGTGGTTGCCTCGGGCGGGATAACGGATTTAAACGATATTATCGCTCTGAAAAACGAGGGGCTTTACGGCGCAATCTGCGGTAAGAGCATTTACAGCGGAACGCTTGAGCTCAGAGACGCAATTGAGGTGTGCAGATGATGAACATTGATGTTGAAAAATATTTTGTGAAGGCGGATTTAATTCCCGCAATTATTCAGGAGTCTTCAACGGGCGAGGTTTTAATGCTTGCCTATATGAACAGGGAGTCCCTGCAAAAAACGCTTGAAACGGGCTACACCTGGTTCTGGTCGCGCTCAAGGCAGGAGCTTTGGAATAAGGGCGCAACCTCAGGTCATCTCCAGAAAATTGTTTCCATTCACGGCGATTGCGACGACGATACGCTTTTAATCAAGGTAATTCAAACGGGGGCTGCTTGCCACACGGGCAGCCATTCCTGCTTTTTTAATGAAATCAAAACTTTTGAAGAATAGGTAAAGAATATGGATGCTATTAAAAACGAATATCAGGTAATTCTGGAAAGAAAGGCAGAAAAGGCAGAGGGGTCATACACCGCTTATCTTTTTGAGCAGGGAATTGATAAAATTCTCAAAAAGGTCGGCGAGGAATGCTCCGAAACCATCATTGCCGCCAAGAATAATAATAAAGAGGAAACCGTTTTTGAAATCACGGATTTGCTTTATCACATTCTTGTTATGATGGCTGAGCAGGGCATCACTCCCGAGGATATTGATGAGGAGCTTGAAAAGCGCGCTCAGAAAAGAAATAACTTAAAGGTCTTCCATAAGGTTGATAAGAATTCATAATGGCTTATAAAAAATGGATTATAGCGCAGGCTGATAAGGAGCTTGCCTCAGAGCTTTCCGAAAAACTGAATATTAATCCGTTTATTTCCTTTCTCCTTATCGCAAGGGGAATTGATAATGAGCTTGCTATGTCCAAATTCCTGTCAAACACCGTGGAGCTTTCGGACCCGTATCTTTTAAAGGATATGGATAGGGCGGTTGCCCGCATTGAGGATGCCATTGAATACGGCGAAAAAATCACCGTGTTCGGCGATTATGATTGCGACGGCGTAACTTCAACCGCACTGCTCGTTTCATTCCTCAGCGATATGGGTGCAGACGTTGATTATTATATCCCGTCCCGTATGTCAGAGGGCTACGGGCTTAATAAGCCTGCAATCAAACAGCTTGCCGAAAACGGCACGCAGCTTATCGTTACGGTTGATAACGGCATTTCCGCAATAGAGGAGGCGGAGTATATTTATTCCCTCGGAATGCAGCTCGTTGTCACTGACCATCATCAGCTTTCAGAAGCGCTTCCTATGGCGGAGGCTGTCGTTAATCCCCATCGCCCCGATAATGATTTGGAATTTCATGATTTATGCGGAGTCGGCGTGGCGTTCAAGCTTGCCTGCGCGCTTTACGGCGATTCTGAGGATATGCTGTGGCGCTATGCGGATTTGGTTGCGCTTGGCACGGTTGCGGACGTAGTGCCCCTGCTTGATGAAAACAGGGCTATTGTTAAATTCGGCTTGAGGCTGATTAATCAGAACAGCCGTGTGGCAATAAGCGCGCTTCGCCGCGCAGCGGGGATTGACGATAAAACCATCACCTCCTCGGAAATTGCCTTTCAGCTTTCACCGAGAATTAATGCAATGGGCAGGGTTGCGGACGCGGCAGACGCGGTGCGCCTCCTGCTCAGCGAGGATTATAATGAAATTGAAGCGCTTGCGCAGAGCCTTAATGATAATAACACCCTGCGCCAGCAGCTTGAAATGCAGATTCTTGCAGATGCCCGCGCTCAGCTTGCGGCGGATGCATCCCTTGCGGCAGGCAGGGTTATCGTAATCTGCGGCAGGGATTATCATCAGGGCGCTATCGGTATAGTTGCCTCAAAGCTTCTTGAGGAATATTCAAAGCCCGTAATCGTGCTTTCCTCGGACGGTGAGATTGCCAGGGGCTCGGCAAGAAGCATTGACGGCTTTAATATCCACGAGGCTATTGCCGCCTGCGCCGATATTCTCGTGCAGTTCGGCGGTCATCCCAAGGCGGCGGGCTTAACTGTCAGCGCGGACAGGGTTGATGAATTCAGAAAGATGATTAATTCCTATGCCGCCGAAGCTTATCCCGTTATGCCGGAGCCCGTGATTGAAATTGACGCTAAGCTTTCTCCTTTTTATCTCAGCCTTGAGCTTGCAAAGGAGCTCAGCGAGCTTGAGCCTTACGGCGAGTGCAATAAGCGCGCCGTGTTTGCGCTTTCGGGTTTGAATATAACGGACGTTATTCCTATGGGTAACGGCGCTCACATCCGAATTGAGTGTGAAAAAAAAGGCAAAAAAATAAGGCTCGTTAAGTTCAAAACCACTGCCGATGAATTTCCTTTCACAATCGGGGATACTATTGACGCTGCGGTTAAAATCGGCGTGAATCCCTTTAACGGCAGGGAATATCTTTCCGTTCAGGCAATTGATATCCGCCCCCACGGGCTTGATGACGATAATTATTTTGCCGAAAGGGAAGCGCTTCAGCTTTTTAATGCAGGCATAAGCAGCGATAAATCAGTGTATCCCGATTATGATGACTGCACGTATATTTATAAAACAATCCGCTTTCTCGGCGGTAAAGCCGTAAGCCTTGATGATTTGTATTTTAAGCTTGACGGTATTACCTACGGCCAGCTTCACTATGCGCTCAGCGCTTTTGAAGAAGCGGGGCTGCTTGAGATTAATAATGAAAAAATAACCCTTTGCCAAACGCAGGGCAAGGTTGATTTAATGAATACAAACACAATGAAAATCCTGAAAGGAAGGCTTTGCATTGAGTGAATATAACGACGGCTTTGCTGAATTTTCTGAAAAATTAAAGCAAAATCCGCAGTATGATTATGAAAAAATTGAAAAGGCATATTTGCTTGCAAAGGACGCTCATAAGGATCAAAAGCGCCGTTCGGGCGAGCCTTATATAATGCATCCCGTTGCCGTTGCACAAATTCTTTTTGAGCTCGGAATGGATAACGAGTGCATTATCGCCGCTCTGCTTCACGATGTTGTTGAAGATACGGAGTATGACCTTGATTATATTTCCGAGAAATTCGGAAAGGATGTTGCCCTTCTGGTTGACGGCGTAACGAAGCTCGGCAAAATTCCGCTTTCAACAAGGGAAGAGGTGCAGGCTGAAAACATCCGCAAAATGTTTATGGCTATGAATGAGGATATCAGGGTTATCATCATCAAGCTTGCGGATAGGCTGCATAATATGCGCACCCTCGCGCATATGCCCGAATATAAGCAAAGGGAAAAGAGCCAGGAAACTCTGGAGATTTATGCCCCGATTGCTCACCGTCTCGGTATCCGTGCCATTAAGGATGAGCTTGAGGATTTGGCGGTTCGGTATCTTGACCCCATTGCATATAAGGAAATTGAAAGCTCGCTTTCAATGAAGCAGGAGGAGGCGGAGCGCTTCCTCGGCGAGATAACCTCGCAGCTTAACGAGCGCATTATGCCCATTATCCCGAATGCTGAAATCACCTCGCGCGTGAAATCCGTTCACGGCATTTTCCGCAAGGTGTATATCAAGGGCAAGGCGTTTGAGGAAATTTACGATATCTATGCCGTCAGAATTATCGTTGATTCAATCATCAACTGCTATAACGTTCTCGGCATAGTTCACGATATGTATCGCCCGATTCCCGGCAGATTTAAGGATTATATTTCCTCGCCTAAGCCTAATATGTACCAGTCTCTTCACACCACCGTGCTTTCAAAGGACGGCGTGCCCTTTGAAATTCAGATAAGAACCTGGGAAATGCACCGCACTGCGGAATACGGTATCGCGGCGCACTGGAAGTATAAGCTCGGCAAGGGCGGCAAGGATTTGTTTGACGATAAGCTGCGCTGGATAAGGCAGATTATTGAGCACGGCAACGAATCCCATTCCGCGGGCGAGCTGATTGCAGACGTTAAAGGCGATTTATCCACCGAGGAGGTATTCGTTTTCACTCCGCGCGGAGATATCAAAAATCTGCCCCTCGGCTCAACCGTTATTGATTTTGCTTATGCAATCCATTCCGCTGTCGGCAATAAGATGGTCGGCGCAAAGGTGGACGGCAGAATCGTTCCCCTTGATTACGTAATCAAAACCGGCGAAAGGATTGAGGTTTTAACCTCAAATCAGCAGGGTAAGGGTCCCAGCCGCGATTGGCTTAATATCGTAAAAACGGGCGAGGCGAGAAATAAAATCCGCTCCTGGTTCAAAAAGGAACGCAGGGAGGAAAATATTGAGGAGGGCAAAGCCACTGTTGAACGTGAGTTTAAGCGTAATTTCATCAGGCTTACACCCGAAAAATATGCCGAGTTCATTGAAAAAATATCCGAGCGCCAGCATTTTTCAAATGTTGATGAATTTTATGCCGCGGTCGGCTATGGCGGCATTCAGCTCAATAAAATGATGCCCGCCATTAAGGATGAGTATAACCGTAACTGGAAGGAGCATGACCCCGAAAAGCTCGAAGCTGTTCTTGCTAAGGCTCAGAATAAGCCCTCGTCCTCGTCAAGCGGTATCATCGTTGAGGGAATTGATAATTGCCTCATCAAAATTTCAAAGTGCTGCTCTCCGCTTCCGGGCGAGGAGATTATCGGCTTCATAACGAGAGGGCACGGGCTTTCAATCCACAGGCGCAATTGCGTAAATGTGCCAAAGGATTTGGAAAACTGTGCAGAGCCCGAACGCTGGATTCCTGCTCACTGGGATGAAAACGTTAAGATTGACACTATGTCCGTCCTTGACGTATATGCAATTAACCGTGACGGCGTCGTGCTTGATATCACAAGCCGTTTAATGGCAATGCACGTTAAGATTCATTCAATTAACGCGCGCCCGATTAACGACGGTAATTGCCTAACTACGATGTCCGTTGCGGTAAACAGCAAGGAGCATCTTGAAAATATCGTTAAAACGATTTCAAAAATCGAGGGCGTTTATCACATTGAACGCACGGGCGTTTAGTATTAATAATTTGTAGGGGCGACCTTTGGTCGCCCGCTTTTTCAGGAGTATAAATGATTGCAGTAATTCAGCGCGTTTCAGGCGCAGACGTTAAGATTGATAATAAAATTGTCGGCAGCTGCTCAAAGGGCTTTATGATTTTGCTCGGCGTCGTTCAGGGCGATACCAAGGCAGAGGCTGATAAGCTGATTAAGAAAATTCCAAACCTCCGCATTTTTGAGGATGAAAACGGAAAGATGAATCTTTCCGCCCTTGAAATCGGCGGTGAAATGCTCGTCGTTTCCCAGTTCACTCTGTGTGCGGATTGCTCCCACGGCAGGCGCCCGAGCTTCACAAGCTCCGCTCCGCCCGAGGAGGCAAACGCGCTTTATGAATACCTTGTTGCGGGCTTGAAAGCTGCAGGCGTTTCGCGCGTTGAAACGGGCGAGTTCGGCGCTGATATGCAGGTGTCCCTTATTAACGACGGCCCCGTAACCATTATTTTAGACAGTAAGGATTTGAAGTGATATGCTTGATGTTAAAGCGCTTTTAATCGGCGAGCTCGGCAATAATTGCTATCTTATAACCGATAGGGCAAGCGGCAAATCAGCACTCGTGGATTGCACCGATGCTTCACAAAGAATGCTTGATTTCATCGGAAATGCCGATTTGGAATATATCCTGCTCACTCACGGGCATTTTGACCATATTGAGGGCGTGCGTGATATTAAGGCGCGCTATGGCGCAAAGGTCTGCATCAGCAAGGAGGATGAGCCGATGCTCTCCTCGGCAAGGCTCAGCCTTGCGGTTTTCTGCGGCTTTCAGCAAAACGATACCTCCGCCGATATTATCCTCGGCGAGGGGGATTCTCTTATGCTCGGCGAAACTGAAATTAAGGTTATTTCAACTCCCGGGCACACAAAGGGCGGGCTTTGCTTTATTGCGGATGACTGTATATTTACGGGGGATACTCTGTTTTTCTGCTCCTGCGGCAGAACGGATTTTCCGGGCGGCGATGAGCAGGAAATGCTGCAGAGCCTTCACCGTCTTTCACAGCTTGATGAAAAGCTAAGGGTTTTTCCCGGGCACGACAGAGTGTCAACCATCGCTTATGAAAAGCAGAATAATCCCTATATGAGATAGAATTATGATAATTGTTTGCAAAAATCATCCTTATGAATATGATGTTGAAAATCTTGCGGAGATTTTCTTTCCCTATGAAAAAATCAGAATGTTCAATGAAATGCCCGATGAGCGGGATGACGTTTTCGTTGTAACCGAAATTAACGGAGATATCATCAGCGTTGATGCCGCTGTCTATGACAGAAAGCTGTCCGATTGTACAACGGTTTCGCCCGAGACTGACAGACAGAACGCGCTGTCAGTTCTTTTTTACAGGGTGATGTCCTCGCTCCTCGGCATTGAATACCCCTGGGGAATTCTTTACGGTGTGCGCCCCGCGCGCTTTTTCCACAGCTTAACGGATAAGTTTTCGCTTGAAGGCGCAAGGGAAATCTTTAAATCCAAATATCTCGTTAAGCCCGAAAAGCTGCGCCTCGTTGAGACGGTTGCCGAAAGCGAGAATAAGATAATTGCGCTTTCAAAGAAAAACAGCTTTTCGCTCTACGTTTCAATTCCGTTTTGCCCCACGAGGTGCTCGTATTGCTCCTTCGTTTCTCACAGCATTGAGCAGGCGGCAAAGCTAATTGACGAATACGTTGAGCTTTTAGTGCGTGAAATTGAGGCTACTGCCGAATATGCAATGCAGAATAATCTCAGGCTTGAAACGGTTTATTTCGGCGGAGGCACGCCGACTACGCTTTCCGCAGCTCAGCTCGCAACGCTCTTTAAGGCTATTGAAAATAATTTTGATTTGTCAGCCCTGCGCGAATACACCGTTGAGGCGGGCAGACCCGATACTGTAACCCGTGAAAAACTGCTTGCGCTGAAAGCGGCGGGAGTCGGCAGAATCAGCATTAATCCGCAAAGCTTTAATGATGAGGTGCTTTCTGCAATCGGCAGGCGGCACAGCGCGCAGCAAACGCTTGATGCCTTTGCGCTTGCGCGGGCTTGCGGCTTTGATAATATAAATATGGATTTCATTGCAGGGCTTCCCAAGGATAATCTTGAATCCTTCAAAAACAGCCTGCAAACGGCAGTCGGCCTCGGCGCCGAAAATATAACCGTGCACACGCTTTCCCTCAAAACGGGCGCATATATGGCAACGCGTGAAAACGCCTTTGAACGCACGGATAAAATCCTTGCCGCCGATATGGTGGATTATGCGGGCGCGGCTCTTACCGCGGCGGGCTATAAGCCGTATTATATGTACAGGCAGGGCAAGTCCCTCGGCAATCTGGAAAACGTCGGCTGGTGCAAAGAGGGGCGCGATTGCCTTTATAATGTCTTTATGATGGATGAAACGCACACTGTGCTTGCAGTCGGCGCAGGCGCAGTAATAAAGCTAAAGCACCCGCAAAGCGGAAAAATCGAAAGAATTTATAATTATAAGTATCCATATGAATATATCAAGGATTTTGAGAATATCCTTAAAAGAAAGAAAAAAATAAACAATTTCTTAAATTCCTGATAATTATTACATTTTGTATTGCAAAATTATTCAGAGTGTAATATAATCAATCGAATTTTAAAGAGATTTATTTTTCGGAGGGTTTGATATGCCGTCTAATTTTGAAGAGGTTTTCACAAAAACAAAGGATGTTGCCCAGAACGTGGGCAAAAAAGGCTCTCAGTATTTTGAAACCTCAAAGAAAAAGATAGAGCTTCTTGACGCTAAGTCAAAGCTTTCAAAAGCGTTTGAGGTTTTCGGCAGAATTCAGTATGACGCTCTTAACGGCGAGCCGATTGACGATGATGCTTACGATTGCGCTATTGCCGATATCAAAACCTATACTTTAAAGGTTGAGGAGATTGAAGCTCAGATTGAGGAAGCAAAGGAAGCCGCCGATACGGAGGAGCTCAAGCGCAGCGCGGTTGAGTTAAAGCAGGAGGTCGTTTCCGTTTCCAAGGAGGTTGTCAATCAGGCAAAAGAGGTTATCAAGTCCGTTCAGAAGTCGGGCGATAATTCCGATGAGGCTCAGGCTGTTGAGGTTGAGGCGGAGCCCGTTTCCTAATAACGTGTAATAAATACTTAAGGCAGTGCAAATCTTGCACTGCCTTTTTGTTTTGGTGGTTTGTTTGAATGATTTAAAAAGAAAGTATTTTAACAGCGCCGTGCTGCTACTGCTTTCGTCGGTAATCGTAAAGGCTGTCAGCGCAGTTTATAAAATTCCGCTTACCGCTTATATAGGCGCAACGGGCAGGGGATATTTCAACATTGCCTATAATCTTTATATGCCGCTTCACGCCGTTATTATGGGCGCCTTTCCCGTTGCGGTTTCTCATCTCGTCAGCAAGTATAATTCAAAGGGCGATACCGCAAAAATCTATTCCTTAAGGCTTGCGGCAAACAGATTGTTTTTCGTTATCGGGCTTCTCGGCACGGCGCTTATGCTCGTCATTGCAAAGCCCTATTCCGCGCTGATTGCCTCCTCGCCCAAGAGCATCGCAACGATTTATGTGCTTGCGCCCACTGCGCTTTTTTCCTCAATGGCTGCGGCGAGGCGCTCAGTTGCAGAGGGATATATGAATATGCTGCCAACCTCTGTAAGCCAGGTGCTTGAAGCGCTGTTCAAGGTTGTTTTCGGGCTTTTCTTTGCAAAGCTTGCCATGGCACTGCTATATAATCAGTATATAAGCAGCGGCGCGGTTTTCGGCACGACCTGCGGGGATGAGGTGCAGGCACTTTCGATGATTTATCCGCTCACCTCGGCTGCCGCCGTCGGTGGCGTAACCCTCGGCGCGCTTGTAAGCCTCGTTTATCTCGGCGCCTATTCCTCGTTTAAGTATAATTCCCGCCCGCTGAAATGCGCTTATAAAACGGGGGAGAGCGCAAGGGAAATCCTTTCCTTCTCCCTGCCGATTATTGCTTCAACGCTTATTCAGAGCATTTCGGTTTTTGCCTATAATTCATCCGTTCAGTACTGCCTTTCGCTTGCGGATTTTGATTTGCTTAAGCAGAATTATTCAGCCTGCCTTGCCGTTAATTCAACTCCCGATGAGGACGTGCTGACTTATATTTACGGGCTGTTTTCAACCGCTCAGGATTTCAAAAACATTATCCCCGGCTTCACAATGGCGCTCGGCGTTGCCGCAGTGCCCGCGCTTTCTTCAGCCTTTGAGGATGAAAACCGCTCACGCCTCTCCTCAATGTCAAACAGCATATTTAAATATACCTCAATCCTCGGTATAGGCGGCGGGGCATATCTTGCGCTCGTTGCAGAAGATATGCTTTCAATTCTGTATAAAAGCTCAAATTATGATATCGTCCTCGGCTGCACGGGCTTAATAAAATTTATGGGATTTACTATGCTGCTCTATTCGCTTTCGGGAGCGGCAGTGTTTGCCGTGCAGGCAATCGGCGCCGCCTCTAAGAGTATTCCTGCCCTTATTGCAAGCGGAGTAATCAGGGTTGCCCTGTGCGTGCTTCTCGTTTCAAATTCGCGTCTGGGTATCCTCGGAGCGGCTGTTGCGGATGCGGCGGCTTATCTCGTTTTGCTGGTTTCAAACCTCTGCATTTATAAAAAGTATTCGGGCGTTAAATATAGGCCTGCGGATATATTTCTCAAGCCTGCGGCATGCTCGCTTTTGGCATATTTCGGTGCAAAAATTATTTATTCCTCATTGTTTTCATTGCAGGGAAATTTGTTGAATTTCCTTGTATTTTCGGCACTTTTCGGATTAATCTTTACAGTGGGTATAGTTTTGTCAAAAACAGTTAATTTTTCCGAATTTAAAATCTTACAATATGGTTAAAAAATGGCTTAAATACTTGCCATTTGGGCATAGTTATAGTAAGATTATAGCGAATTCGTTAATCTGTGAAAGGCGCTTAAAATGGCTGTTGATTTTGAACTTAAGGAACGGTATAACGTAAATGATTTAGTTCAGCTCATCAAGGTGTTAAGAGCGCCGGGCGGCTGCCCGTGGGACAGAAAACAAACCCACGAATCAATAAGAAAAAATTTTATTGAGGAAACCTATGAGGTAATTGAGGCTATCAATAAAAATGATACCGATTTGCTTCGTGAGGAGCTGGGCGACGTTCTGCTTCAGATAATGCTTCACACTGAGATGGAGCGTGAAAAGGGCACTTTTGATTTTGATGAGGTTGTTAATGAGCTTTGCCAAAAGCTCGTTATCCGCCATCCCCACGTTTTCGGCGATTCCGTTGCTAAGGATAGCTTTGAGGCGCTCGGGAAATGGGATGAAGTCAAGCTGCAAACCAAGGGAATGAAAAAGCAAAGCGAATCTATGTTAAAGGTTCCCCGTGAATTTCCTGCCCTTATGAGAGCACAGAAAATTCAGCAAAAGGCAGCAAAGGCAGGCTTTGACTGGGACGATCTCAGCGGGGCCGTTGATAAGCTGTATGAAGAGATTAATGAGTTAAAAATTGCTTTGGAACAGGGCAGTCAGCCTCAGATTGAGGAGGAATTCGGCGACGTGCTTTTCTCCTGCGTTAACGTTTCACGCTTTATTGACGTTGACAGCGAGGAGGCATTAACCGCTTCAACCGATAAGTTTTTAAACAGATATTTAATCGTTGAAAGGCTTGCACAGGAGCGGGGCGTTGATATGAAGGAAGCCTCAGTTGAGCGGCTTGATTTGCTTTGGGATGAAGCAAAAAGAATAATTGCCGCTAAGGCAAAAATGGAGGAATTGTAATGAATAAAACCGAACTCGTAGCAGCAGTTGCTACAAAAGCAGATCTTTCAAAGAAAGATGCAGACGCAGCAGTTAAGGCAGTTCTTGAAGCTGTAACTGAGGCTCTTGCAGACGGCGATAAGGTTGCACTTGTTGGCTTCGGCACATTTGATGTTAAGAAGCGTGCAGCTCGCACCGGTAAGAATCCGCGCACGGGCGAATCAATCAAGATCGCTGCTGCTAAGGTTCCGACCTTCAAGGCTGGCGCAGCTCTTAAGGATGCTGTTAAATAATCCGGCTTATCGGCACAATTCTCAGCCGCCGCTTTTGCGGCGGCTCAATTCTTATTAAAAAGGAATTCGTTATGAGGCTTGATAAATATTTAAAGGTTTCCAGAATAATAAAGCGCCGCACCGTTGCCAATGAGGCTTGCGATGCGGGCAGAGTGCTCGTAAACGGCAAGGTTCAGCGCGCTTCCTATGACGTTAAGGTCGGCGACGTTATAACGGTTAATTTCGGCGCTCAGTCAAAGGAATATCAGGTGCTTGAGGTTCTGGAGCACGCGCTGAAAGAGGATACCTCAAAAATGTATAAGCAGCTATAATCAGGTTATTAATCACCCTTTTAAAGCATAGTCTTTAAGGGTGATTATTTTATGGATGAAAAGCTTAAAAGAACGCATAGCCTAAAGCTTGAAAACAGAAGCGGGTTAAAGCTCACGGGTGTAACGGACGTGGAATCCTTTAACGAGGAAAGCGTTATGGCGTATACGGATTACGGCTCGCTTGCCATAAGCGGCACTGGACTTAACGTTAAGGAGCTTAATCTGTTAAACGGCACGCTTGAGGTTGAAGGGGAAGTAACCGCGCTTGTGTATAGCTCAAAGCTTTCAAAGGAAAAAAGCTTACTGAAAAGGCTGTTCAGTGCTTAATTCAGCTTTTTATTTCTTTATTCTCGGTCTTGCATTGGGTGTTATATATGATGCTTTTCGCTTTCTCAGGCTTCTGTTCAATAATAAGGCAGTTTCATTTGTTATTGATTTCGTTTTTTGTGCAGCCTTTGCACTTTCTTTCTTCATTTTATTGCTTGGGTTCAATAACGGAATCGTAAGGGTATTATACTTTACACCTTTATTTTTCGGCTTTTTTCTCTATGTTTTCACCATAATGTCAACACATTGTCAAAAACAAAGAAAAGCCGCACGGTTATTGAGAATTTCGGCAAAAAAATTTTCAAAAAAATTAAAAAAATCCTTGCTTTTTATATGGCAAATGTATTATAATAAATTTGTTAAGCACTTTGCCTTTACTTCAAAGCTTTCGCGTAAAGGAAAATCGCTTTCAATTAATGCAAAACGCAAGGAGATTTTAATTGATGAAAGAGCTTCTTCAGACCTTAAAACAGAATAATCGCTTCAAGCTCCTTGCGGTTGCAGTGCCGCTTGCGGTAATGTTTGTTATCTGCAGCTCCGTCGTTGTTGCACAGTCTGCCGATATCAGCAGGCTTAAAAAGCAGGAAGCGGCGTATTCAGCTCAGCTCGCCGCTCAGCAGGAGGAAAATAACAGGCTCGTTGCAATCCTTGATTCTGAGGATAAGGATAGCTATATTGAGCAGAAGGCTCGCGAAAAGGGCTATGTTAAATCCGACGAGGTCGTTTTTTACGATATCGCGGGCAGCAACTAAAATTTAAAATTTTTCAAGCCGGGGTTATTCTCGGCTTGTTTTTTTTGTTGATTTCGTTTATTATATGTTTATCACTGAATTGAGGACTTTATTATGAGAGAAATTAACGTTTCCGAAATCACATCCGCAGTTAAGGAGCTCGTGATTAAAGCAAATAAAATTCTGCCCGCTGATTTGGTTTCCTGCATTTCCTGCAGCGAGGCTCACGAGGATAACCCAACCGCTAAATCAATCCTCGGCGATTTGCAGGCTAATATTGAGGCTGCAAAGGAGCTTGATATTCCCGTTTGCCAGGATACGGGTATGGCGGTTATCTTTGCGGAAATCGGGCAGGAGGTGCACATCGTCGGCGGCTCGTTTGAGGCTGCCGTTAACGAGGGCGTTTCTCAGGGCTACGTTGAAGGGCTGCTTCGCAAATCCGTCGTGCGAGACCCGTTTTTTGACAGGGTTAACACAGAGGATAATACCCCCGCAATTATTCATACCCGCGTTGTTGAGGGCGATAAAATTAAAATCACCGCCGCGCCAAAGGGCTTCGGCAGTGAGAATATGAGCCGCCTTAAGATGTTCACCCCAAGCGCTAAGAGGGAGGATATCGTCGGCTTCATTCTTGAAACCGTGCGCCTTGCGGGCTCAAATCCCTGCCCGCCGATTGTCGTCGGCGTCGGTATCGGCGGCGATTTTGAGTACAGCGCCGTGCTTGCCAAAAAGGCGCTCTGCCGCTCGGTTGATGAAAGAAATTCAAATCCTCTTTATGCCGAGCTTGAAAAAGAGCTGCTTGAGAAAATCAACCTGCTTGATATCGGTCCGCAGGGCTTCGGAGGAAAAACCACTGCGCTTGCAGTTAACGTTGAAACTTATCCTACTCATATCGCAGGGCTTCCCGTTGCGGTTAATATCGGCTGCCACGTAACACGCCACGCTTCAAAGGAAATCTGATTTATGTATTTATATATGGTTGCAACCTGCCTGCTCGGCTTAGAGGGCTTGGTTGCAGATGAGTTAAAATTTATGGGCGCGGAAAATGTTGCCGCCGAAAACGGCAGAGTTTTCTTTGAGGGCTCTGATGAAATTCTTGCCCGCGCAAATCTCAATTGCCGCTTTGCGGAGCGCGTTCTTGTTGTGATGGACAGGTTTCCCGCCACCACCTTTACGGAGCTTTTTGATAACACGAAGCTGATTAACTGGTCTGATTTTATCGGCTCGCAGGATACCTTTCCCGTTAAGGGCTATTGCCTTAATTCGGAGCTTCATTCCGTTCCCGATTGCCAGAAAATTATTAAAAAAGCCGTGGTTGAAAGCCTTAAGGAGGATTATAATATCTCCTGGTTTGAGGAAACGGGTGCCGTTCATCAGGTTCAGTTTTCAATTATTAAAAATGACGTAACCTTGATGCTTGATACCTCCGGCGTCCCGCTTCATAAAAGGGGATATCGCCCCGCGGCAAATGCGGCGCCTATCAGGGAAACGCTTGCTGCTGCAATGTGCAGCCTTTCAAAGCTTCGCCATTATCACAGTATGTATGACCCGTTTTGCGGCAGCGGCACTCTGCTTATTGAGGGCGCTCTGCTTGCAAATAATATTGCCCCGGGAATAATCCGAAATTTTGATGCGGAAAGATGGGGCTTGATTTCTCCTGAGGTCTGGAAATCCGAGCGTGCCCGTTGCGGCGATTTTGTGAAAACGGACACGGATTTTGTTGCCTTCGGCAGCGATATTGATAAAAAGGCGATTGAATTAACCTTGCTCAATTCCAAGCGCGCGGGCGTCGATAATTTTATGCGTTTATCTCAGGCAGATATTAAGACGTTCAATCCCACCACTGAAAGGGGAACGCTTGTCACAAACCCGCCCTATGGCGAGCGGATGTTAGATATCAGAGAAGCGGAACGGCTCTATAAGCTTATGGGCGAGCGGTTCGTTGCAAAAAAAGGATGGAGCTACGGCATAATCTCACCCGATGAGGAGTTTGAAAAATGCTTTGGCAGGAAAGCGGATAAGCGCCGTAAGCTCTATAACGGTATGATTAAATGCCAGTATTATATGTACTTTAAATAAAATTAAGGACACGGAAATTCTCCGTGTCCTCTTTTTTATTCGGGCTTCATTGCGTTGTAGGAGGTTAAAACCGCCTCGTCGCTGATATTGCAGCCAAGCTCCCAGATAGGCACCTTTTTGAAAATCTCGTCAAGCACGTCAAGCAGGCTTTCCATAGACTCTGCGCCGAGCTTTCTGACCGTCTGAGAGAATATATTGTATATCGCTCTTGAGGTGTCCGCCTTTTTAATGCGGTTTTCCTCGCTTCTTTCAATAAAGCATATTCCCACAAGGGGAACGATTTCGGGCGTGGAGTAATCGTATTTGCCGCTCCACGGCGTGCCGCAGGCGTAAACCCTGCCGTCTATAATTCTGATTGCAGGCTTGTCATCGTTAAGTATGTGCGCGCGTTCGCCGAAATGCTTAAGCCAAAGCTGCGTGTGCGTTGATTTGCCCACGCCGCTGTCCGCCGAAAAAGCATAAGCCAGACCGTCAACGACTACGCAGGAGGAGTGCAGCAAAATTCCCTGATATTTAATCAGCTTTGTGTAAAAATCGGTGCCCGTCAGCATATATTCCCAGTCGCCCTGATTGAGCTCGGGGTGCTCTGCAACGGCATTTTCAATTCTTTCGGGCGTAACGTTGATGGTGATATCAATATTTTTCTCATCCTGGTTTTCGGCAAGGTAGGGAAGCGCCTGCTTTCCCGTTCTGCCGCCGGCGTTTTTCAAATCAACCTTAAGCCCCGCAATATCGTAAATTGCCATAAGAAACCTCTTGAATGAATTACTGCTGATAGTATAGTTTATTTCCTTTTCTTAGTCAAGAACAGTATTTTAAGCATTTGTTAAATTATTTTTTCAATTGGGTATTGACAAAAATGCGCTTTTGATGTAAGATAAAACAAATGTTCGAACAAACAAAAAACGGCATTTTCATTAATTTCGGCAGGGGGGAGCTTTACGGAAAGGTCAATTCTTCACGTGGATTGCAATAAATTCTATGCCTCGGTTGAGTGCCTGCATAATCCCGAAATCCGCAACAAGCCCGTTGCCGTCGCAGGCAAAAGGGAGGACAGGCACGGAATAATCCTCACTAAAAATGAAATCGCCTCCGCCTGCGGAGTTAAAACGGCGGAGCCCATCTGGCAGGCAATGCAGAAATGCCCGGATTTGGTTATCGTCGAGCCGCATTTTCCGCTTTACGTCCGCTTCTCAAATATGGCGCGGGAGATTTATAAGGATTATTCGCAATATATTGAGCCCTTTGGGCTTGATGAAAACTGGATTGACGTAACGGGCAGCCGCAAAAGTGCGGAGGAAATTGCCTATGAAATCAAGGAGCGCGTTAAGTTCGAGCTTGGCATAACCGTCAGCGTCGGCGTTTCGTGGAATAAGATTTTTGCAAAGTTCGGCTCGGATTATAAAAAGCCGGATGCCGTAACGGTAATTAACCGTGAAAATTATAAGCGCATAGTATGGGAAAGCCCCGTCGGCGATTTGCTTTTCGTCGGCAGAGCCACAACCGCAAAGCTCAACGGCTACGGAATATACACCGTCGGCGATTTGGCTGCGGCTGATAAAAGCTTTCTCCATTCCGTCTTCGGCAAGAACGGCTACGTTATGAGCGATTTTGCCAACGGACTTGATACCTCGCCCGTTTCCCACGTGGATGACGAGCAGGCAATTAAAAGCGTCGGCAATTCAACCACAACTCCAAGGGATTTGAAGGATAATGACGACGTTAAAACCGTGCTCACCGTGCTTGCGGAAAGCGTTGCGCGCCGTATGCGCGAGCAGGGCGTTAAGGGCAGAACCGTCTGTATAAGCGTGCGCGATAATAAGCTGCAAAGCTTCACCCGTCAGACCCGGCTTAAAACGCACACGGACATTTCCTCGGAAATAATCGCGGCGGCAATGCAGCTTTTTATAAATAATTATAATTGGGCAAACCCCATTCGCAGCGTCGGCGTTTCGGTAACGGATTTCGGCGAGGATTTTATGCAGTTCGATTTCGGCAAAACCGTTGAGCGCCATGAAAAGCAGGAGAAAATTGAACACGCGGTTGACGATATACGCCGCCGCTTCGGCAGCTTTGCCGTGCAGAGAGCCTCGGTGCTGACGGATAGGGGGCTCAGTAGCTTTAATCCCCACGACGACCACACAATCCACCCCGTAGGATATTTTAAAGAATGGAAAGGAATATGATTATGATAAAGCAATACGTTGAGGTTCTGGCAAGATTTGATAAGGACGGAAAAATCATTCCCTTTATGCTGAAGCTTGATGATGAAAAATATGAGATAGACCGCATCCGCGATATCCGTCCCGCAGCCTCTCTCAAATCAGGCGGCGCGGGTATTCGCTACACCTGCTCAATTATGGGTGTAACGACTTATCTGTTTTTAGAGGAAACGAAGTGGTTCATCGAATCCCTTCCTGCATAATTATAAATTAATGCTTGTATAATTATAATTTTTTATTGCAATATGAAATATATGGTGGTATAATATCTCAGTAATTTTTTGAGAGGACAGTATTTTTATGTCAAAACTTTTTACCGAGATGTCTAAATCAGAGCTTGCGGCTGAAAAGGCGGAGCTTGAAAATCGCTTTGCGGCGTTTAAGGCGATGGGCTTAAAGCTTGATATGAGCCGCGGTAAGCCCGGCTCAGACCAGCTTGATATATCAAACGCTCTTAATAATCCCGATCTGGATTATATTGAGGACGGCGTTGATTTAAGAAATTACGGCTTGCTTGACGGTATCCCGAGCTGCAAAAAGCTTTTTGCAGAGCTTATGGGCGTTGAACCGAAAAATATTGTAATCGGCCCCAATGCAAGCTTAACCCTGATGTTTGATTATATTTGCCAGTGCTATACACACGGCGCGGGCAGCACACCCTGGTGCAGGCTTGAGAATGTTAAGTTCCTTTGCCCCGTTCCGGGTTATGACCGCCATTTCACAATCCTTAATCATTTCGGAATTGAAATGATTAATATTGCTATGAATGAAAACGGCCCCGATATGGATGCGATTGAGGAATATGTTAAGGATCCATCCGTTAAGGGTATAATTTGCGTACCAAAGTATTCCAATCCTCAGGGCATCACCTTCAGCGCAGAGGTTGTTGAGCGCATTGCGGCGCTTAAGCCTGCGGCAGAGGATTTCAGAATTATCTGGGATAATGCTTATTTCATTCATTATCTTGAAAAAGAGGATGATGAGGAGCTCGTTAATATTTTTGACGTTCTTCCCAAATACGGCAATGATGATATGGTTGTTGAGTTCTGCTCAACCTCAAAAATCACCTTCCCGGGTGCAGGTGTTTCCGCTCTTGCGGCAAGCGATGATAATATCGCAATGATTAAAAAGCGCCTTAATGCACAAACAATCAGCTATGATAAAATGAATCAGTTCCGCCACGTTAAATTTTTCGGCGATGCAGACGGCGTTTATGCTCATATGAAAAAGCATGCCGCAATTATGAAGCCGAAGTTTGATATGGTGCTGGGTCATCTTGATAACGAGCTTGCGGGCAAGGGCATCGCGCAGTGGATTACTCCCAAGGGCGGCTATTTCATCAGCCTTGACGCTATGCCGGGCACTGCAAAAAGAGTCGGCGAGCTTTGCAAGGAAGCGGGCGTAACTCTCACAACCGTCGGCGCAACCTATCCTTACGGGGTTGACCCGAATAACAGCAACATAAGAATTGCGCCAAGCTATCCTCCCGTTGAGGAGCTTAACAAGGCAGCGGAAATTCTTTGCATTGCCGTTCAGCTTGCGGCAATTGAAAAGCTGCTTTCGGAATAATAAATGCATTAAACTGTAGGGGAGGGTCTCCGTGCCCTCCCGTATTAATTAATTTTACGGAGAAACTATGGCAAAACCGATGAGCAACAAAACCAAGGGCGTAGTATTAATTATTCTTTCCGCAGCCTTCTTCTGCGGGATGAATACTCTCGTGCGCCTTTCGGGAGATTTGCCGACCATTCAGAAGCTTTTCTTCCGCAATTTTGTGGCAATGATTTTTGCGTTCATCGCAATGCTGAAGAATAAGGACAGCTTTAAGCCGAAGCCCGGCAGCACGAAATATCTCGTGCTTCGCTCAGTTGCGGGGCTTGTCGGCGTATTCGGCAATTTTTATGCGCTTGACAGGATTGACCTTTCGGACGCTTCTATGCTAAATAAAATGAGTCCGTTTTTTGTTTTGCTTTTCTCCGCGCTTTTCTTAAAGGAAAAGGTTAAGCCGAAGCAGGCAATCGCAATTGCAGGCGCTTTTATCGGCGCAATGTTTATAATCAAGCCCACCTTTGCAAATGAAAATCTCGTTGCCTCGCTTGCTGGCTTTGCGGGCGGAGTCGGCGCCGGCTCGGCATATACCTGCGTGCGCAAGCTCAGCTATAATAAGGAAAATAACAGAATGATCGTGCTGTTCTTTTCCGCCTTCTCTTGTGCCGTGGCGCTGCCTTTCTTTATTTTCAATTATCACTATATGTCGTTAAGGCAGTGGATTATTCTGCTTTCGGGCGGCGTTTGCGCTGCGCTCGGTCAGTTTGCAATCACCGCCGCTTATGCATATGCGCCGAGCAGGGAGATTTCCGTTTACGATTATTCGCAGGTTATTTTTGCCGCAATAACGGGCTTCATCGTCTTCGGCGACGTGCCTGACATATGGTCGTTTGTGGGCTATTTTATCATCTGCGCAATGGCGATTTGGATGTTCATATACAATAACGGGCAAGCCGACCCTCAGAAGCAATAAACAATCAATATATAGTGTAAAGTAAAAACACTTGCATTTCTCTATATATTGTGTTATAATGTTTTCAATGAGTTCGGCATTGCCGAAGAAAAGAGGGTAAAATTTATGAAATGTCCGTTTTGCGGTTGCAGTGAAAGTAAGGTAATCGATTCGCGACCGACTGATGAAAATGAGCGTATTCGCCGCCGCCGTGAGTGCATTGATTGCGGTAAGCGCTTCACAACCTATGAGATAATTGAGGATGTTCCGATTATCGTTATCAAGAAGGATAAGAGCCGCGAGGTGTTTGACAGGAATAAGGTTTTAAAGGGGATGCTCCGTGCGTGCGAAAAAAGGCCCGTAACCTCCGTTGAGCTTGACGCTGCCGTTTCCGAAATTGAGGCAACTCTGCAGAGTGCTACGGACAGAGAGGTAACAAGCGTTCGTATAGGCGAGCTTATTATGGAAAAGCTGCGTGAGATTGACGAGGTTGCTTACGTTCGCTTTGCGTCCGTATATAAGGAGTTCGATTCTGCCTCTGCCTTTATTGAGGAAATTTCAAAACTATAATATTAACTATTCAGCAGGGCGTTGCCCTGCTTTTCTTTTTTATTGAAACCTTTCTCAGAGTTTGATATAATGAAAATATAAAAACTGTTAAGGGGTGTTTTTATGGAAAAATACAGGCTCAGAATTAGTTATAAAATCGGTGACGAATGCTTTTCGTCAAATTCCGATGAAACGGAGCATTACAGCATTTCGGCATATGCCAAGGCAAATCATATTACGCTTAACTTCAATGCAAAGCAGGAGCTTGAGATAACTGATTTCAGCGTTATCGTGCCGCATTTCTTTTCCTCGCAGGACAGGATTTTTGCAAACGGCTTCCAGTCCTGGACGGATTGCCGCGAGATGTTTCCCGATGAGGTTCCCCAGCATGCTAACGCGCTCGAGCAGCTCGTGTTTTCAAAAACCATGCTCGGCGCTTCGGGCACTTACAGCTTCGGCAAAAGCAGCGCAAGAAAGGGCGAATTCACAGGCTATTCCTATCTTTATGTCAGAAACGGCAGCACCTATAATCTCTTTGCCTCTCTTTCCGAAAGAAGCGGCTACACTCTGATTACCGCCGATTACGGTACTAATACCGTCACCTTCAGGAAGGACGTTGACGGCGTTAAAATAAACGGCGATTATGAAATCCTTGACGCCGTTCACTTCGTTGGCGCAGAGGATGAGGTGTTTGATAAATGGTTTGCCGCAATGGGCGTTGCCAAGCCAAAGGCAAAGCTTATGAACGGCTACACCACCTGGTATAATTATTACAGCAAAATCAACGAGGATATCGTGTCAAACGACCTTGAAGCCCTATCTGCAGTTGATGCTGACGTGGATATTTTCCAGATTGACGACGGCTTCCAGACCGGCGTGGGCGACTGGCTTTCAACAATTGAAAAGAAATTCCCGAGCGGAATGAAGGCGCAGGCGGATAAAATCCACTCAAAGAATATGCTTGCGGGTCTGTGGCTTGCTCCGCTCGGCGCAAAGGTTAAATCCGTCGTTGCCGCAGAGCATCCCGACTGGCTTATAAGATATCCGAACGGTAAGCCCGTGCAGTGCGGCCCCAACTGGGGCGGCTTCTATTCGCTTGATATTGAAATCCCCGAGGTCAGGGAGTATATCAAAAGCTTTTTTGACGTAATTCTCAATGACTGGGGCTTTGATTTGGTTAAGCTTGATTTTCTCTATTGCTGCGCTATGATTCCTTATCATAATAAAAGCCGCGGTCAGCTTATGTGCGAGGCTATGGATTTCCTGCGCGAGTGCGTGGGTGATAAATATATTCTCGGCTGCGGTGTGCCGCTTATGCCCGCGTTCGGCAAGGTGGATTATTGCCGTATAGGCGCGGATATGGATTTAATCTGGTATAAGCCCACATTTAATCACAGAGAGTTTATTTCAACGGTGCACACTCTCGGCAACAGCATTTTCCGCCGCCAGCTTAACGGCAGGGCGTTCCTTAATGATACGGACGTTTTCCTTCTTCGCGATAATAATATTTATCTCACCTTTGAGCAGAGGGAGATTATTGTAACCGTTAACAAGCTTTTCGGCAGCGTTATTTTCACCTCGGATAACGTTGATAAATATAAGGAAAGGCAGACGGAGCTGCTGCTCAAAACCTTCTCAAAGGATGATATAAAAATCCTTTCCGCCGCCTTCAGGGCAGAGGAGAGAAGCGTTATTGATATTGATTATATCCTCAACGGCGAGGAAAAGCATTTCGCCTTTGATATTAAGCGCGGCAAAATTAAATAAAAGAAAAGCCCCTGAATACGTTACGTGTTCAGGGGTTTGCTTATTATCTTTTAAATATCGGCTTTAACTGCAAGTACTGATAAGGCTTCTTGTCCTCACCGTTTTTATAAAAGTTTTCAATAACGATTTTATATCGCTCGTAAGCCTTGGCAACGGCGTCCTCCCAGCTGATGTAAATATCACGCTGCGCGCCCTTGCCGACCTCTTTTATCAGCTCGCCGTTGTGCATTATTTCCGAAAGCTTTGCGGTTATGCTTTCTGCGCTTTCCTTGCAAAGAAAGCCGTTAACTCCGTTCTCAACGCCCTCTGCGGCGCAGGAGCCTTCAATCAGCAGCGACGGAGTTTCACAGGAGGCAGCCTCGCGCACGACGAGCCCGTTGGTGTCAAAAACGGACGGGAAAATCAAAAGGTCGGAAACCGCATAGTATTTCTGAATTAATTCTCTGTCCTGAAGCCTGTTGGTCCAGATAATTCTGTTCGATAAGCCAAGCCTTTTATACAGCAGCTTAATCTGCCTTTCGTTATCGCCGAAGCCGAGCATAATCAGCCTGAATTCCTCGCCCTTTTCCTTCAGCGCCTTGCAAGCCTGAAGAATAAGCCTGATATTTTTGTACCATATCATACGCCCGGCGTAAATGAAAATCGGCATATTTTCGGGCACGTCAAGCTCTTGCTTAAGCGCAGAGATTTCCTCCTTGCTGAAGCTGCGCTTCGGCATATCGCAGCCGTTGGGCATAACGATGTAATCGCCCGTGTAGCCGATTTTGCGCAGGCTTTCGCCCGTGCCCTCGCTCGTAACCCAAACCTCGTCAGCCGAATTGATGTTGTTAAGCAAAAAGCTGTATGCAAAATCCTTTGCGGCTTTCGTGGGGATAACTCTTTCAAAATCGTATTCGTATTTCGTGTGATATGTCAGCACGACGGGAATGCGCTTCTTATCGTTAACGAGCCTGAAATAATAGCTCGTGGCAAGCGGGCAGTGGCTGTGCAGCAAATCAAAGCCCTTGTTGATGATATCATAGCTCAGGCTTTCCTTAAACGGCCAGCCTATGCTGTAGCCCGCGGTGGAGGGAATCCACCAGCTTTTGTATCTGAATATTTCGTATGGGTATTTATCATCCTCTGCATAGGGGTTTTTCGGAGTAATAACCGTCGCCTTGCAGTGGCTTTTATTAAGATGCTCGGCATAGTTTTTTGCAACCGTGCAAACGCCGTCTGTTGTCGGCGGGAATGCGTCCGTGCCTATTGCAATTCTTAATTCTCTTTCCATAAAGTAATCCTCAAAAGAATAATGGCAAATCTGCGTTTTAAACCGTGTTCGGATTCGTATTACTCTGCCTATCTGCCGCTTCGCTTAATATATCACAAACATATTTATTTGTAAATCTGTTTTTTGCAAATTTAGCATTTCTTAATATTTTGGTAAATATTAAATTAACTATTGATTATCGGGTATTAAATATTATATAATATTAACATATACTTAGGTTAGTATAACTTTTTTCACAAAAGGAGGTGCTCCTTTGCCAAATTCATATTCGGTTTCTCTGCAGAAGATTATTGAAGCTCATAAGCTTGAAACGGTTTTTCTCCCTAAGGATGCAGAGGAAATATTTATAACAACAAATGAGGTTAACAGACCCGGCATAGTGCTGACGGGCTATACGGATTTCTTTGACCCCCTCAGAATTCAGATTCTGGGCTGGACGGAGTTGGGCTTCCTAAAGGATATGAGCCCCACGGAGCGTGAAAAGGCGCTGGGCTACTGGCTTGGCTTGAAGCCCGCCGCAGCGGTAATCACAAGAGGGCTTGATATTCCCGATTATCTCATAAGAGCCTGTGAGGATTACGGAGTGCCCCTTCTTAAAACGGATGAGGAAACCTCGCCGTTTCTGGCAACCCTCATTCAGTTCTTAAACACAAATCTTGCTCCCCGCATAACCCGTCACGGCGTTTTGTGCGAGGTATACGGCGAGGGCGTTTTGATTATCGGCGACAGCGGTGCAGGTAAATCCGAAACCGCGGTTGAGCTGATTAAGCGCGGTCACCGCCTTATTGCAGACGATGCTGTTGAAATCCGCAAAACGGATGAGCATACGCTCGTCGGCGCTTCACCGAATAATATCCGCCATTTTATTGAGCTTCGCGGTATCGGCATTATCAATGCTCGCCGCCTGTTCGGTATGGGCTCGGTTAAGGAAAAAGAGAAGATAGACCTTGTTATTCAGCTTGAGCCGTGGGAGGCAGGCAAGGCTTATGACAGGCTCGGAATTGATAATGAATTTGTTAAAATTCTGGACGTAAAGGTGCCCGTT
>CAJOJV010000016.1 GCA_905234995.1 uncultured Eubacterium sp.
GTAGTAAAAATGTCTGCGCAGCAGACAAAAGGGTCTGCCGCTCTGCAAGAGGAGCCCACCCCGAAACCTGCTTCAAGGCACGCAGATATCATCCGTTTTAAACAACGAATTTCATTAAGATGACAGGATGACAGGGGACCGTCCCCTGTCATCTTTTTTTACTGTCTACTGTTCACTTTGTATTAGCCGACTGCTTCGGTTTCGGCTGTGAAATCAAAGGCGTGGATATTGCCGCCGCGGTCAATCATATAGATATAATCGCCGACATAAGTGCAGCGCGGCGTGCCTGTATAGTCCATCTGCGAATCATCAATCATAAAATCATCCGTAAAGCTGAGCGTATCGCCCTCGGGCTGAACGATGAGCACGCCGTTGCCGTAATCGTAATAATCATAATCGGAATAGCCCTCATCGTTTTCATAATACTCATACGCGGTTCTGTTTATCGGCAGGGCGAAATAGCCCTTCGTGCTGTTCTGCACGAGCGCCTTATGATTCCACTGAGCCTCCGAATTAGTGTCATAAAACTCTGCGAAATCAAGCACCTGCGGATTTTCGGGATTTGAAATGTCAAAAAGAACAACCTTTAAGCCGTCGGTAACCATACCGTATTCACCCTCGTGGGTTGAATAGCCGATGCCGAGCAGGCGGTTTTCATCAATCGGAGCAAGCAGGCTTGAGAAGCCGTCAATCTCCACGCTGCCCTTAATCTGCGGCTTCGTTTTATCCGACAAATCAATGATGAAAAGCGGATCAACGTATTCATAGGTGATAACGTACGCCATATCGCCGATGAAGCGCACTGCGCGAATGCTTTCATCCTTTGCAAAGCCCTTAACGCTGCCGATAACCTTCAAGCTTTCATCAAGCACGAAAAGATTATTGGTCTGAACAATCTCCTGATATTCATCGCCACCCTTCCAGAGCTCGCTTGTGGTTGCGATTCGAAGGCAGCCGTCCTTTTCATCCATTGAGAACTGGTCATTAACATAGCCTTCAACATAGCCTGCTGCCGTAAACTTAATTTCATCCGGGGTAAGCTCTGCCTTAACTATCTGAATTTTACCCTCGTACTCGGAATTATAGCCCTTATAATAGGTATACATACCCTCGGTGTTTGTGATATACATATTATTTTCGTTGCAATAAACGGTTGAGGAGGCGCCGAAAATCGCCTTCGTGTCCGTATTCTGAACGCCGTTTGCCGTATTGATTGCGCCGACCACGAGATAGCTTGCGCTTGACGGGCTTGCGGTTTTATAAATGCATTCGGGGTCAAGCTTATTCTGCGCCTCGCCCATTCCGCAATACGGAATATAATTATCCCTGTTGCCTTGGTAAACATAATGATTGGTTACGAGATAGAGCGTGTCGCCAATCATACGCGAGGTGTCGGGATAACCGCTCTGCCTGTATTCATCAATGAGCTGAGCGTTCTGAACATCCGTGATATCAAAAACCTGAACGACTGCACATTCATTTGAATCATTATAATGGCCGTTTGATTCCTGAGAAATCGCAATCAGCTTGCCATCCCTGATATAGAAATCCTGAAGATTTGAATAGCTGTAATAGTAATTCGCTTCGCCGTCATCGTAACCGTTCCCATCATCAGAGCTGAAGGTGGGATTTTCAATTGCGCAAACCCAATACGGCTCGCCGCCGTTTGCAGCATAAACCTGAATTGCGCCGTTGCTGAAATGGTAAATATAGGTACCGTCGGTTTTAATTATATCGGCTTCGTCAACCTCATCCACCTGCTTATAGGTTTCGCCGAAATCCTCGACATCGCCGCCTGCGCCGCCCTCGCCGTAGGCTTCTGCCGTCGCGTAATCCTCAACGCTTTTTGCAAGATTAAAATCAAAAACGCTTTCCCTTACAAACATTCTGTTTATCAGCAGATTAATTTCCCTTTCGCTTGTGAAATGCGCAAGGTCAATGCCACTGTCCTCAACCGTTCCGATTTTATCAACGGGCGGAGGATTCTTTTCCCTTAAATAAGGATAAGCATACACGGAGCCTACCACGAGCGCAAACGCCGCCGCAATTGCAACGCCCGCCTTTATTCCGCGGCGCTTCTTTGCCTTGCTGTTATCAATGCTTACGATTTTATTTTCATCATTATCATTAAGGATTTTGCTTAAAAGCTGCGCCTCGCCCAAAGTATCGGGCGCATTAATATTTTCATTATCAAATTGCTGCTTGATAAAATTGAAATTTTCATCATTTCTGCTCACAATTATCCCTCCAGGCTTTTTCTTAATTTTGCAAGGCTGCGGCTGAGCTTTGAGCGCACTGCGCCCGCAGTATAATCCGTTATCCCTGCAATTTCCTTGCTGCTTAAGCCCGCCACAACGGACAGCAGCACGATTTCGCGCTCGTCCTCAAGCAGCTTTGAAAGCGCCTCCTGCAGCTCTGTTTTTTCAATCTCCGCCGAAAAATCATAAGCGGCGGTTTGCGGCACTGCGTCAAGCGGCTGCTCGTTGCGAAGCCTTATCTGATTTCTTATCTGCCTGTTACAGCAGGCGCGGAGAATGCTGAAAATCCATGCATCAAACGCCGCGGGCTTTTTCAGCTGAGTTATCTGGGCATAAGCGCTCAGCACACAGTCTGCCACGGCATCCTCTGCGTCGTCATGATTTTGCAGCTTATAATAGGCATAGCGGTAAAGCCTGTCCTTATATTTTCCGTAAAGCTCGCAAAAAGCCTCCGTTCTTCCCCGCTTTGCGTAGTTTATTAATTCTTCATTGGTCACGGCTTAATTACCTCCCAAAGGAAAATTCAATTGAATGTTTCATATGCTAAGTATAAAATATTACGCAAAGTGTTGCAATAATTTTTAAAAAGTTGAAATAAAATTTTAATCTGTTATAATATTTCCGAGGTGAGAATTTGTGATTAAAAGCTATAAGAATTATATTATTTTCTATTATATTCTGTTTGCGGTAGCGATGGGCGTTGCGGCGTTTTGCGATTTGAAAATTGATATTTTCCTCAACAACCCGCAAAACCCCGTTGCAATCTGGTTTTGCAATATGGGCGAAATTCCCGCAAAGCTCGTTTTCCCGCTTGCGGGCACGCTGCTGTTTTACATAAGCGAGGTTAAATGGCAGAAAATCGTATCTGCAATAATTGCCCTCGGCGGCGGCGCATATCTCGGAATACATATTGCGCAATACTTTTTTGAGGGCGATTACAAATGGGCGTTCGGCGTTGTTTTCGGACTTTATTTCGGCGTATTTCTTATGCTCATCGGCAAGCTCTGCGTTATTCCCGAGGAATATATTAAGGGGCTGCGCGTGCTGGCGATTGCGGGCATAATCCTTGTGCTGGCGGAATCCGGAGTGATTGAAGCAATGAAATACAGATGGGGCAGAGTGCGCTTTCGCGATTTGCTGGCGGCAGGCAGTTATGACGCGTTTACACCCTGGTATCACCTCAACGGGCTGACCTATAACAAATCCTTCCCAAGCGGGCACACAGGCGGCGCGGGAGCAAGCTATCTCGCAATGCTGCTGCCCTTTGTTTTCCCGAAGGCAAAGGAAAAGAAGCTGCTTTGCTTTGCACTGCCCCTGATTTATACAAGCATTGTGGGCTTCACCCGCCTCGTTATGGGCGCGCATTATCTTTCCGACATCTCAATGGGCGGCACGGTTACTTTCACAATCGTTCTGATTACGATTGCAGTGCTTGACAGGAAATGCAAATTTGACGACGGGAAATAAACTGAAATGCTTTTAAATTTTATAATTATAATTATTTTTGCGCTTATGCTGTTTAGGACCGCACCCGTTAAGCCGATATCCGATTTTAACCAGGAAACGCTTTCACCTGCGGCCTCCAGCAGCCTGAAGGGTATTTTGTGCGTTCTTATCGTGCTGTGCCATGAGTCGACGCTCGTGCACGATTCCCTCGTTCTCAAGCCGTTTTTGTATTTTGGCTTTCTCGGCGTTGCGGGCTTCTTTTTCCTTTCGGGCTACGGCATATTTATCAGCTACGGCAATAAGGAAAATTACCTTGAAGGCTTTGCAAAAAGGAGATTTATCAAGGTGTTTTTCCCTTGGTTTGCCGCGTTTCTGATATATGCGGCGTATGCGGCAATTAATAAAAATCCCTATAAGCTCGGTCAGCTGATAATAAATGTCAAAACAGGAAACACCTTTATGAGCAACGCGTGGTACGTTGTTGCCATTGCCGTGTTTTACATTGCGTTTTACCTGTGCGCAAAATGCATTAAATCTAAGACCGCGGTTTTGCTTGCGCTTTCAGCAATAATAACTGCGGCGGCGTTTGCGCTTGCGCTTGCGGGATATGACAAATACTGGTATTCCTCCCTTTCAGCACTTATAGTGGGTATGCTATGGGGCTTAAAGCGGGAAAGGCTTTTGGAATATTTCAAAAGCAAATGGCTGCTTAAAACGATTCTGACGGGCGGCATATTTGTGGTTTGCCTTTTCGTTCACCTTTCGCTTAAGCATTTTTTGCCCGAGGGCAATTATCTGGAATATATCAAAGCGTTTTTTAACGAAATTGCCGGTGCGGCGTTTGCATTTCTAATTCCCCTGCTTTCAATGAAGGCGAGGAACACGAACCGCTTAACCGATTGGCTGGGCAAATTATCATACGAAATCTATTTAATGCACGGGCTTTTCATTCTGATTTTCACACGCAGTATTATAATAGAAAACAGCGCGCTGCTGACGGTTTCCGTGCTCGGCTGCACGATTGCGGCTGCGGCGGCAATTCATTACGGGCTGGCTCCGATTATGAATAAAACAAAAAAAGAAAAAAGGCATCGTTAACACGATGCCTTTTCTCTTTTAAGGGGTAAAAATTTATGTTAAAAGCACATCGTGCTTTTCAGAGGTAAATCCAAGTGCCAATAGGCGTTGCCTATCTTGGACACAAAGACGGGAGATTTCACAATACTTGGCTGTATCGAGGGAAGTCAGCCGACTTAAACGCCCTCATATCTTTTCCTGTCTTGCCTACATTATATCCGTTGATTTTAAAAAATCAAGTTTTTTGTGAGATATTCTATATTTTTAATATTTCTTTTTTTGGATTAGTGTGTTTTTTGTATAATGTGCACTAATATTGCGGTGTTTTATTGTTCAATAAGCGGATAAAAGCCTTGCTTTTTTTCTTTTTTCAGCTTCATTTTTTATATGACAAATTTTTTGCGCAACTTATTTTATAATTATTTTTCGGAATATTATCAAGGATGTGTAAAAATGAAAACGATTGAAAAGGAAAGGCGCAGGCTGAGGGAAGCCTTAAGCAGAGAGCGCACAAAAAGAGGACTTGAAGCGGGCGCATATCTGCTTTCGGGGCTGCTGCTTGCAAAAAGCCTCGTGCCGGGCATAGGCTCGCCCTTTGCAATTGCGCTGATTTGCGTTTCACGGAAGAAGAATTATTACTTTTCCGCGCTCGGAGCAGCGACGGGTTACCTGCTTTTCTGCCCCGAAAGCCTTGCAAGATACGCCGCGGCGGTGATAATCGCCCTGCTCGGCGCGCTTGCCGCAGAGCTTGCAGACGCGAAAAACGACTTTCCCTTGCCAATGCTGACGGGCTTTTTAACCCTGCTTGCTACGGGGCTTGCGGTTGATTTAAAAACCTCTGCCGTACTTGCGGAATACGCGCTGACGCTTGCGGAAAGCATACTCGGCGCAGGAGCTGCGTTTTTCTTTTTCAGGGCAATCAACTGCTCGCGCACGCGGTTTCGCTTCCGCGCGCTGCCCGTTTCAGATATGGTGTGCGTGCTGATTTCCGCTTCCCTGCTGATGATGAGCCTTTCGGGAATTACGATCGGCGGCGTTGCGCCCGCGAGGGTTGCTGCGCTTGCGGCAATCCTGATTTGCGCGCGCTTCGGTTCTGACAAGGCGGCGCTTGCACTTGCGCTTGCGCTTGGCTTCGCCTTCGGGCTTGCGGAAAACGGCGCGCTCTTTCTCGTGGGCGCTTACGGCTTTTCCGCGCTGCTTGCGCTGCTTTTCTGCAGCTTCGGCTCGCTTTGCCTTTCGGCGGCATTCGTGCTTTCCTTTGCTCTGTTTACAATTACGGCGGGCGCGCCGGTTATCTTTTTCCTTGAGCCTTTTATTGCGGCGGTCATTCTGTTATTAATCCCTCCGAGGGCTTGTGACAAAATAGAAGCCTTTTTTCGCGGCGGGGCTGATATCACGCCCGACGGCTCACTGAGGCAGAGCCTCGTTATGCGCCTGCGCTTTGCGGCGGGGGCGATGAATTACATCAGCGAAAGCGTTAACGACGTGCGCGAAAAAATCAACGACATCAACGCAAGGAATATACGCCCAAACGAGCCGCTGAGCGACGCCGAATACCTTTCGCGCGAAATTATCAACGAAAAAACGAACGAAATCCGAATGGTTGCGGCGGACCAATTCTTTTCCATTTCCGATATGCTTTCCGATTTGGCAAAGGAATTTGACGAGGCGGAGCATTTTGACGCGATTGCCGCGGGCAGGCTGCGCAGACTGCTCGGCGAATACGAAATTTATCCCAAAAACATTTCCGTGATTGAGGATAAATTCGGCAGGATGAGGATTGAAATTCAGGCGGGCGGCAGAGAAACGGGCTTTTCAAACCCGCGCCTGCAGAAAGAAATTGCAAAAGCCTGCGGCAGATATTTTGCAAAATGCAGCATAACGCATTTTCAGAAGGAAACAATGATTTGCTTTTCGGAAAAGCCCAATTATTATCTTGAGGCGGGCTTCGCGCAGAAATCCGCAGAGGGAACCCTTTGCGGCGACACCGTTAAGATTATCAACGACAACCGCGGGCACCACATTCTGATTATCAGCGACGGTATGGGCAAGGGCGGCAGGGCTGCGCTGGACGGAGCTATGGGCGCGGGGCTGCTTGCCAAGCTGCTTTCCGCAGGCTTCGGCTTTGACTGCGCCTTGAAGGTGGTTAACTGCGCCCTGCTTGTTAAATCAAACGACGAGAGCCTTGCAACGCTTGACTGCGCCTGCGTTGATATGTTCACGGGCAGGGTTGATTTATACAAAGCGGGCGCGCCCGCCTCTTACATCGTTAAAAACGGAAGGGTTACGAAATGCGAGCTTTCATCAATGCCTGCGGGAATCCTGCGCGGGATTGAATTTGCCAAGCGCACCGCCGTGCTGAGCAGCGGGGATTACATAATTCTGGCGAGCGACGGCATTACGGATTTGGGTACGGACTGGCTTTACGCCCTGCTGACGGGCGCGCAGGATATCCCCGTTCAGGAACTTGCGGATGAAATTCTGCGCGAGGCGGCGAAGCTGTGCGAGGACAAAAGAGCCGACGATATGAGCGTTATTGCCGCGCGCCTTTGCAGAATTGATTAGTTGCTTTTTTATACATTATGTGTTATAATTATAGCACAGTGCACAAAATATTGTGCCGCGAAAGGAGCTTCCGAATATGTGCGGAATAATTGGCTATACTGGCTATAGCGAGGCAAGAGGCATACTTTTAAAGGGGCTTAAAACCCTTGAATACAGAGGCTATGACAGCGCGGGCGTTGCGGTTTACCACCCCGATTTCAAGGAGGTGCTGGTTTCCAAATGCGAGGGCAGAGTTGAAAAGCTTGAAATGAGAACCGCTGATGTAAGAGGCACGGCGGGCATAGGACACACACGCTGGGCAACCCACGGCGGCGTTAGCGATGAAAACTCACATCCCCATAAATTCGGCAGCGTTACGCTTGTTCATAACGGCATTATTGAAAACTATGCCGCAATTAAAAATCAGCTTGGAATTGCAAGAAGGCTTAAATCGCAGACTGATTCAGAGGTTGTTGCAGCACTTATTGATAACTATTATATTGACGACCCGAAAGAGGCTATCATCAACGCCGTTAAGGAGCTCAGCGGCACCTTCGGGCTTGGCATTATGTTTGACGATGTGCCGAACAAGCTTTTCGCCGTAAGAAACGTCAGCCCCATCATTTGTTGCCAGAATGAGGACGGCGCTTATATCGCCTCCGATATTATGGCAATCGGCGAATACAGCGAAAAATATTTCGTTCTTCCCGAATTTTCAATTGCCGAAATCTCTGCAGACAGCATTGAGATTACCGATTTCAACGGCAATGCAATTGAACCCGAATACTTAACGCTTGATTGGGATATTAAAAACAGCGGTAAATGCGGCTATCCTTTCTATATGGAAAAGGAAATTATGGAGCAGCCCGAGGTTATTGAAAAAACCATTTCTTCACGAATTAAGAACGGCGCCCCCGATTTCACCGCGGATAACGTTGACGACAGCATTTTCACCGATTGCGATAACGTTACCGTAATCGCCTGCGGCACGGCAATGCACGCGGGACTCGTCGGCAAGCATCTGATTGAAAAATTCTGCCGTATCCCCGTGACCGTGAATATGGCGAGCGAATATATGTATAACGACCCGATTATTAACGAACGCACGCTCGTTATCTGCGTTTCCCAGAGCGGCGAAACGATTGACACGCTTGAGGCGCTGAAATATGCAAGAAGGCGCGGGGCGAAATCGCTTTCAATCGTTAACGTTAAGGGAAGCACGATTGCGCGCGAATCCGAAAACGTTATTTACACTAACGCGGGACCCGAAATCGCCGTTGCATCCACGAAGGCGTACACAACACAGGTTGCCGTTTTCTATCTGATTGCGGCTAAAATTGCACAGCTCCGCGAGCTGTTTGATGAAGAAAGAACCGCCGAATTTGTGGGCGAGCTTTCAAAAATTCCCGCAGCGGTGACTGACGTGCTTGAGCGCAGAAACGATATTCACCTGCTTGCAAAGGGTATGCTCACCTCAGAGCACACCTTTATGATAGGCAGGGGGCTTGATTATTCAAGCCTGCTTGAGGCTTCGCTTAAGCTCAAGGAAATTTCATACATCCATTCGGAGGCGTTTGCCTCAGGCGAGCTTAAGCACGGCACGATTGCACTGATAACCGACCAGACTCCCGTTATCGCGCTGATGACGCAGAGCGATTTGCAGTCAAAGCAGGTTTCAAATATCCGCGAGGTGCAGAGCCGCGGCGCAGTTGTTTTAACCTTCGTTAAAAAATCGCTCGTTCAGCACGGCGAATGCTCCTTTGAGCTGCCCGATATGCACGATGATTTTATGGCAATCCCGTCTATCATCGCGCTGCAGCTGCTGGCATATTACGTTTCCTCTGATAAGGGGCTTGACGTTGATAAGCCGCGTAACCTTGCAAAGGTTGTTACGGTTGAATAAGATGAAAAGAGAGGCAATGCCTCTCTTTTTTTGCCCCCTCCGGCTCCCTGCTTAAAAATTTTTATAAAAAGGGTTGACATTTCGGAAATATCAGCTATAATTAGATTGTACACAATTTAATTTTACAAAATTTTTAGGAGGTAAAAAATGAACATCTATGATTTCACGGTAAAGGACAATAAGGGCAACGACGTTTCGCTCAGCGAATACAAGGGCAAGGTGCTGCTTGTTGTTAACACGGCAACGGGCTGCGGCTTCACTCCGCAGTATGAGGGCCTGCAGAATATGTATGCAAAATACAACGAGCAGGGCTTTGAAATTCTTGATTTCCCCTGCAACCAGTTTGCTATGCAGGCACCCGGAGACGACGCAAAGATTGACAGCTTCTGCACGCTCAGATACAACACGACCTTCCCCCGCTTCAAGAAAATCAAGGTTAACGGCAGCGACGCTGACCCGCTTTACGATTATCTTAAGGAAGCAACGAACGGCAAGAGAATTAAATGGAACTTCACAAAATTCCTTGTTGACAGGGACGGAAACGTTGTCGGCAGATTTGCTCCGAGCGATAAGCCCGAGGATATTGAGGCTTCTGTTGAAAAACTCTTATAAAAAGGTTATAATATAAACGGTGATAAATATGTTTGATGCTGTAATTATCGGCGCGGGGCCCGCGGGAATTTCCGCCGCGCTCTATGCCAAAAGGGCAAACAAAAGCGTGCTCGTGCTCTATCACGGCGAATCTCAGCTTGAAAAGGCGCACGCAATTGACAATTATTACGGAACGGGAAGCATAAGCGGCGCTGAGCTTTACAATAACGGTATTGAGCAGGCGCGAGCACTCGGCGTTGAGGTCAATAACGAGGAGGTTCTGCACATCTCAATGCAGGCTGATTTCAGCTACGAGATTAAAACTGCGGAGGCTTCCTATCAGGGCAAGGCGCTCATTCTGGCAACCGGAAACAAAAAGGTGCGCCCGAACATCAAGGGCGTTACCGATTTTGAGGGCAAGGGCATAAGCTATTGCGCTATTTGCGACGGTTTCTTTTACAGAAACAAAACCGTTGCCGTGCTCGGAAGCGGCGATTACGCGCTGAGCGAAGCGGGCGATCTGGAAAACATTGCCGGAAAGCTTTATATCCTTACGGACGGCGCACCCGCACCGCAGACGGATAAATATGAGATTATCACCAAGAAAATTAAGGAAATTCAGGGCGAGGAAAGGCTCGGCAGCGTGCTCTTTGAGGACGGGACAAGCCTTGAGCTCAACGGGCTTTTCATCGCGCTCGGCGTTGCAGGCGGAGCGGATTTTGCAAAGAAGCTCGGCATCGCGCTTGAGGGCGACAGCATTAAGGTTAACCCCGATATGAGCACTAACGCCCCCGGAGTTTTCGCCTGCGGCAATATCACGGGCGGCCTGCTTCAGGTTTGCAAGGCGGTTTATGAGGGTGCTGAGGCGGGGCTTGCCGCAGTGAATTATTTAAAATCAAAGAATGATTAAAGGAGAAATATTATGAGCGTTTTAAACATTACAGAGGATAATTTTGACGAGCTTGTTCTTAATTCAGGCAAAACCTGCGTTGTTGATATGTTTGCAACCTGGTGCGGCCCCTGCAAAATGATGAGCCCGATTATTGACGAGATTGCTGAGGAGAACGGCGATATCGTTGTCGGCAAGGTTGACGTTGATGAAAGCGGCGAGCTTGCAATGCAGTTCAACGTTATGAGCATTCCGACCATTCTTATTTTCAAGAACGGCGAGCTTGCGGAAACCTTCATCGGCCTGCAGAGCAAGGAAACAATCCTGAATGCAATTCAGTAAATAAAACCAAAACGGTATCGGAAATCCGATACCGTTTTTTTATTCGGAATTATGAATGCGAAATGCGGAATTATAGGCATCTCACTGCGTTCGGTCAATTAACTATTCTTAATTGCCGTGCGCAGCACCCTTATCTTAACTCTTAACTCTGTCGGGCTCTGCCCGACAAATTACAATTCATCTGATTAACTCCAGCACTATTCCGCCGAGCTCGCGGGTGTAAAATGTGAGGAAAGTATATAGAGAGGAACGGGAGCATTTTGAATGAAAACCGAGCCCGGTTTTTTCGCACAGCAGCTTTGCGCGGTATTCGTGGAATTCATTAGTTACTATCAGCACCTCGGCTGACAGCCCGCGCTCCTCAATAATCGCCTTTGAAAATTCAAGGTTTTCGCGCGTGTTTGTGGATTTATCCTCAAGGATGAGGCGGCTTTCATCAACGCCCATTTCCGTGAGCGTTTCAAACATACACTGCGCCTCGCTGACGCCCTCGTCGGGTCCCTGCCCGCCTGAGAGAATTGCCGCCGCGTCGGGATTCTCCTTAAGATACTCAGCCGCCGCGGCACAGCGTTTATATAAATACTGACTCGGGCGCGTGCCGTTAACCTTGCAGCCGAGGACGATAACCGTCTGCGCCTCCTCCGCTTTATAATTCGCATAGCGCGCCATATTAACTGAGAGCGGCACGGCGATAATCAGCACGAGGCAGACAAAGCCCATAAAAATATTTTTCGGCACGGCGGGCAGCTTATCATAAAACAGCCCGAACAGGATTAACACCCCTGAGCCAACTATGCCGAGGGCATTGCCAATATTGAAAATATGTGCGGCAAGCGGCGCCAGATACCAGAGCAGCAGCCCCAAGCCGATGAGGATTAAAATGAATTTCAAAAAGGACTTCCCCTTAATCTTACATAATCTTCTTTTTTGCATAAAGCAATGCACCGATAACCACGGCAACGGGCAGCACCATAATCACGCCCATATAGTTGCCCCGGCGCGAGCAATCAATAATTCTTGCAAGAAACGAAAGCGGAAAGACTGCGCCGATTGCAGAAAGCGTTAAGGCATACCTTGAAGCCATTGCCCTGATTTCCTGCTTATCATATGCAACGGAAAGGCGGGTTACTCCTATCGCAAAAACGAGCCCCGCAAGCACGGTTGCAACGAGAGAAACGGCAACGAACATAATCTCCCAATGATTATAAAAGAGAATGTTGAAAGCCCAGATGTTATATGCCTCCGTCACCGTGCCGAGCACCGCGGCAAAGATTACGCTGAACAACGCTATAATATACGTTATTTTAAACATATTATTAAGGTTGTCCTTATTCGCAATCTCCTCCACCTTGATTTCGGAGCGCGGCTTTTCCGCCCTTTCGCCGGCAAGCAGCTCATCAACCGTTACTCCGAGCGCATCCGCAAGCGTGGGAAGCAGGGTTATATCGGGATAGCCGTCCCCGTTTTCCCATTTTGAAACCGCACGGTTGCTGACGTTCAGCTTTTCAGCCAGCACTGCCTGAGTGAAGCCCTTTTCTTTTCTGAGCGCGCAGATAAACGCGCCCGTTTTTTGTGTGTTCATTTTCTCACCTCACCCAAAGCATAAACCCGCCGCCCGAAAATCACAACGAACAGGTGCTGGATTTTATCCACGCACCGTGGAATTAACGATAATATTTTACCATAAACAGGATTTGGAGTAAAGGCGGGATTATGATATACTTAAAACAGAAAAAATTTGTCAACTTTTTTGCAGCTGCAGGGACTACTAAATGAGTGCACTGAAAAAAGGGACTCCCGAGGGGGTGAGAGATATGAATACAGGCGATAGCGAAAAGGCAATCAGGGATAATTTCACACAGCTTTATTCCGATTATCACGGCGCGATTTACAAATTTTGCCTTGCGCGACTTGAGGGCAACACGAAAGCCGCAGAGGACGCAATGCAAAATGCCTTTATCGTGCTTTACAAGAAAATGCAAAGGAAAGAGGAAATAGAATTCCCGCGCGCCTTTCTGTATCGCATTGCCGATAAGCAGGTGCTTAAGGCACGCACGGAAATCGGCAGGCACCGACAAAATATCTCTCTTGATGAATATGGCGACGCCGCGATTGACAATCAGGAGAAAATTGACAGCGACCTTGATTATTCGCTTCTGATAACTAAAATATCAGAGGGGCTTAGCGAGGACGAGCTGGAGCTGTTAAAGCTCAAATACATATATGAGCTGACAATTGACGAGGCTGCCGAGCGACTTGGTATAAGCAAGCCCGCAGCGGCAAAGAGATTGCAGAGGCTCAGAGAAAAGATTAAGAATAATTATGCGAAAGGGGTGATTAATGATGACGCTTAACGAACAGGCAATTGCAAAAATGCTTAATGACAGCAGCTTTTATTCAGAGCTTAAAGCCTTCCTTGAAGGGCTGATTGACGCAGAGCTCGCAAAGCCCGACGCAGAGATGAACTGCAATCTTATTGAGGAATGCACGGATATTCTGCTTGCCGCAGAAGGCGGCGATAACAATAACGCGGCAATCTTAATACCCTTCGTTTCAAGCGAAAGGCTGATACAAATGGCAGAAAAAGGAAAGGGCTTTGCCTCGCTCAGCAAGGGCGCCCGCGCCGCAATCATCGCCGCATCGGCAGCAGCGCTGATGCTCGGTAGCAATGCCGCAGTTGCCGCAACCACCGGGGTTAACGTGCTTTCAAGCGTGGGCTCGGCGGTTGTTGAAACCCTTGAAAGCTGGGGCATTATTAAAAGCGACGCTCCGCAGGAAACAAAAAGCATTAATAACTCCGAGGAGGAGAAAACCCTTAATAACCCTGCACCGCATGAGGAAGCGACCGAGGAGGCAATCGCTCCCGCAGAGGAGGCTGCGCCGCAGCCGAGGCAGACGGGCAGCAGCAGAGGCACTGAGGAGGGCGCGGCTCTCAGCGAAGAGAAGGGTGCGCCCGTTGCGCTGCGCCTGAGCTTTGCGGATAATTTTAAAACCGAATATTACTGGGGCGAAAGCCTTGATTTAAACGGCTTGACCGTTACCGCGGTTTATAAAGACAACGAAACCCAAAGCGTGCCCGTTAAGGATTGCACCGTCAGCGGCTACAACAAAGCGCTTGAGGGCACGCAAAAAATCCTTGTTGAATACGAGGGCGCAAAAGCAAGCTTTGATATTACGCTCAGAAAAACAGAAAAGCGCGAAGAAAGATTTGTTACGGGGGTTGAGGGCAACCCGCCCACAAAGCAGGTTTACACAACGGATGACAGCTCACTGCAGCTTTACGGGCTAAAGGTTCGGCTCATATATTCCGACGGCACCTATTCCGAATACTACACTTATAATTCCGCAGCAATAGTTAAAGGCGCCGATTTCACACAAACGGGAGAACAGAAAGTCACTCTGCGCATAGCAGGCAAGGCGGATTACACATACACAATTATCGTTAATGAAGCGGTTGCAGAAAATTATGATGCCTCTATCAAGCGCATACTTTTCCGTTTCTCCTCTTACGGTTTTAAGCAAGACCAAGAGTTAGAGAATACCGATTTCCGTTTTGAAATTGAATACTACGATAATAATAAGCGCAACGAGGTTATAAAATATGCTGACCACAAGGATGAAATTGAAATATATAATCTTGATTTGACAGAGATTACCAATCAGCCTAAAACTATGACGGTAGGCTACCGCGGACATTATGCAACGATACTATACACCGTTACTCCGAAGCTGACAATCAAAAGTGCAGATATAAACACGTATAACAGTTCAGTATACAGTATAGACGCGGGACCAAAATTTCTTTATTACAAAGGCGAGCCGCTTGGCTATGACGAGGGCGAAGCCGCCGAAAATATCATAGCCGAGCTTAAATCAAGCAATCAGCAGATTAATACAACCTATAATAACCTGATAATGGGCTGCCGCTTCGCCGTTGGAGTTTCATATCTTGAGGACACAACTATAAGCCGCGTTTATTCAAGCGAAGAATGTGTATATGTAGGTTATGATCCATATACCGAGGGATATCAAACCGTTGATATCTATACACCCGAGGGCGAATACCTTACCTCTTACACAGTGTTTGTTTACGGCGACAACGGCTTCGCTCCGCTCAGAAGGCCGCTTTTTGAGGTAATTAAGGGCAAGGAAAGCCAGGCAATTCCTCAATATCAGCACTGGGCAAAATGCACGGGTGAAGGCGGGCTTTCAACCGAAAGTGAGGATATTGCCACGGTTGCACATCACTTTACCGAAGAGCCGAACGAGCTTGGCAAGGTAAATATATTCGCCGAGCTGCCAGACGGCACGCAATACCCATACTCCCTAAGATATTCAAGAAAAATCAAAAAATGCGAATTTCCGACGGACAATAGCACCCTACTATATATTAATCTGAACGAAATCGACGATTATGATTTAGGAGAAAGAAAATGCCGCATAACCTTTGAGGACGGCGGGATTGAAGAATTCAGTCTTAATGAAATGATAAGGGGGTATAATTATTCACTTCAGGTAAAAAACACACTGTATGCGGCGTTAACGAAAAGCACTGATATTAACAGCGTTTTCGCAAATATGCTTTTCAGCCTTGATCGCAGCCTTTATTCCGGAACAGAGCTAATTAAGGGCCGTTTGTACTGCTATGTTTACAGGGACGGATATAAAGATTCCATTCAGCTTGTTTTGGAGGATAAACCGCTTGAACAGGGAGCGTATTACGGTGTTGATTACACGGAAAATAACTTCCGCCGAAATACGGATTTTTACCTTTCAGCTTATGATAACGCTTATTGGGTTTCAAAGGCGTACAAACCGGAGGTTGTTTCCATTGAGGGTGTTGAATGGGGCACGGTCGGCGATTACACGGCTATAATAAAAACAGAGTTGCTTGGGGTTGAATTCAGTTGCGAGCAGGATATACACATCGTTCAGAAGGTTTATGACGCAAAATGCAGCGTTATATTTGACCCGAATGCTGACACGGTTTTCGGACCGGGAGAAGAATTTGACGCAACGGGAATTCAGATAAGCTACACAGACCGCCTTGGTAATGTTACACCTATCAGCGAGGAAAACATATCTTACAGCATAACGGTTGACGGAAGCGGTCACAAGCTGAATAACGAGCTGTACAACGAATGGTTTAAAGTACAATACACCTGCACACTGCCAAACGGCAAAACCGAATCTGTTACGCAGGCATACAAAACTGGCTTTTGCATAAACAATTACAGTATTCAATACGAATGGGAGCCTTTGGTTAACGGAGTAATCGTTACGTTTGAGCCTATAGAAGGCGCAACATATTATACCGTTGAATTCTTTGGCGAAACCTACCGCATTGACGTGGGAAGAGTATACTACGTTTATATTGACGGAAAAAGATACGAAAGCACTAAGCCCTTCGTTGTCTGCGACCGTGGACTTGAGGACGGAACATACATAAATTCTTCTAAAACAACGGTTAAAGTTACCGCTTATGGCATTAACGAAAAGGGAGAATTAATAAAAGGACGGGCAACAGGCATCGGCAAATCACCATTCGTAATCAGTGGATATGTTGCGCCGGAGGATTAAAAAAACAGGATTGAGGAGGTTTTCTCAATCCTGTTGCTTTTTAAATGAATCTGAGTTTGTCGAGGCGTTGCAGGTATATTGAACGCATACAATTGTAGGGGGCGGCGACCAATGACCCCTTTTGTCGCTTTGCGACATTTCCCCCGGCGGGGGAATAACCCCGTCGCGCTGCGAGCCCGATTAATTGACCGAGGCGCAGCCGAGATACCTTCACCAAATCACATTTGTGATTTGGTGCCTAATGAGTCGAAGTTGTACGAGTAATGTTTCAGTAAGGTAATTATAAAAACAACGTTGTTACAGCGGGACACCCGCACCCGATTGAAACAAACTATGGCTTCCCCTTGAGGTACTCCCCGCTTAACGGGGAGATGTCACGAAGTGACAGTGGGGAGCGTCTACGCTAGTAAAAGCTGTCGCCGTAGGTGACTGATGAGGTGGAATAATATAATAGAAACGCTCGTTTGTGGCTACACCTCATCCACCGCAAGCGGTCCCCCTTCCCCTCAAGGGGAAGGCAAAATGGAGCCCCGACAAATCCCTATTTGTGTTCTTATTTCCCATCGGCGAGCTTTTTTGCCTGAATGAATTTTTCCGCCTCGCCGCTCATAATATATTCGAGCAAATCGGCAACGCAGCCATCGTTGCAATGGCACGCCTGAAAGGCGCAGATTTCGTGAATTGCCTTAGGCGCCTGCTCCGGGCAGGCAGGAAGCCCGACGGTACGCAGCATATCCCAATCGTTAAAATAATCGCCGATTGCGGCAACGTGGTCTTTTTCAATGCCGAGCTGCTTTGCAAGCTCCATAATTGCAGTGCCCTTATGCGTATCCTTGGCAAGCATTTCCATCGTCCAGAGTGAGGAAGCCATAAAATTGACCTGATTTTTAATCTCCGAACGGTCAATTAGGCGGCGGAGTGAATTGATGTTTGCGGGGAGCCCCCAGAAAATAACCTTCATCCAGCCCTCAGTCGGCACATCGTCTATCGAAGCAACCTCATAATGCGCTTTATCAATCTTAACGGTGCTGCTGCTGAAAAGGCCTTTTTTAACGATATAAACGTAATCATCAAAATAAATGCCGATATCAAGGCTCTTTAAAGCCTCCCTGTATTTTTCAAGCACGAAGCGCACGAACGCCTGCCCCTCCTCGCCGATAGTTGAGCGCCAGAGCATTTCCTTTTTATCAAAATCATACAGCCCCGCGCCGTTGAGCACGATTGCGGGCTGATTGGGCGTAATGCGGTCATAATTCCTTTTAAGGCTTGAGGTAAGCCTGCCCGAAGCGAGCGTGAAATTGCCGCCCTTTTCGGTGAATTCCTTAATCGCATCATAATTACGCTGCGGAAGCCGCCTTATTTTGTTGTTAAGCGTTCCGTCAATATCGGAAACGACAAGCCAGTTTTCATACATAAAAATCACCTAACCTATTTGCCTTCCCCCTCGGGGGAAGGTGGCTGCGACTATAAGGAGCAGACGGATGAGGGGTTACAGCTCTCTGCCGCATTTTTTGTCAGATAGCCACCTCATCAGTCGCCTTATGGCGACAGCTTTTACTAGCGTAGACGCTCCCCTCTGTCACTTCGTGACATCTCCCCGTTAAGCGGGGAGTACCTCAAGGGGAAGCCTTAATCGGTATCATCTTTTTTATCAAGTTTATCTAAAAACGCCTTGAAATAATCAGGCAAATCGCTTTCAAATTCAAGCCACAGCCCTGAGCGCGGGTGAACGAAGCCGATATGCTTTGCATGCAGGCACTGCCCGTTCAGCCCCTTTTGCACCTTGCGCGGACCATAGACCTCATCGCCTGCAACGGGATGCCCGATATAAGCCATATGCACCCTTATCTGATGGGTGCGCCCCGTTTCAAGCTCGCAGCGGCAGTGCGTGAAATCGCCGTATCTTTTAAGCACCTTTACGTGCGTGGTTGCATTCTTTGAATTTTTGAATGTAACCGCCATTTTCTTCCTGTCCTTCGGGTTTCTGCCGATTGGCTGGGAAACAGTCAGCTCGTCCTCCTTAATATTGCCGTGGACGACGCATTCATAGGCGCGCTCAAAGGAATGCTCCTTAATCTGGCGTGCAAGCCCCGCGTGCGCCAAATCATTTTTGGCAACGATAAGAAGCCCCGAGGTATCCTTATCAATCCTGTGTACTATACCGGGGCGCATAACGCCGTTTATTCCGCTCAGGGAATCGCCGCAGTGATAAAGCAGGGCGTTAACGAGCGTACCCTCATAATTGCCCGCCGCGGGGTGAACAACCATGCCCTTCGGCTTATTGACGACGAGCAAATCATTATCCTCATAAACGATATCAAGCGGGATGTTTTCCGCCTTAACCTCAAGAGGCTGAGCCTCGGGAACGAGGATAACGACCCTGTCCCCCGCTTTGCATTTATAATTTTTTGTGACCGCCTTATCATTGACGGTGACCGCCCCGCTTTCAAGCAGTTTTGCGGCGGCTGAGCGCGAAAAGCGCTGCGATTTATCGCTGATAAATTTATCGATTCGGGTGCCGATTTCATCATCCTCAACGGGAAGAAAGACTGTGTTAATCATCCTTTTCCTCCGCAGGCTTTTCATCCTTTTTAAATAAATCAAGCACGAGATATGCCATCAGCGAAATCGTGCCGAGTGTTACGGCGCTGTCTGCAATATTAAAGATTGCAAAATTAACGAAGGTCGGCTCAATAAAATCAACCACGTAACCGTAAATAATACGGTCTATCAGATTGCCTAAGCCCCCTGCAACGATAACCCCTATGCTCCAGTAAGCCCAGAGCGAGGGGATTTTGTTTTTAAACATCATAACGAGCGCGCCGATGCAAACGACGGCAGTGAGCGCAACGAACGCCCACCTTGCGCCGCTGAACATTGAGAACGCCATGCCCTGATTTTCGGCATAATTAAACTGCACCACGCCCTTGATAAAGGTCACGGCGGCATTGCCGAGGAGATGTTTTTTTGCAAGAAGCTTCGTTATCTGATCAAACGCAATAATCAGCACGATCATAATGCTTGCCCAGATATGCTTTTTGGTGTGCAAAAAATCATCTCCTTTAACAAATCGGTTTGATTATAACCCTAATTCCTCAATAACCTTTGCACATTCAGCGCAAAGAGTTGCGTGGCTTGCATTACTGCCGACCGTTGTTGAGAACTTCCAGCAGCGCTCGCACTTTTCGCCCTGAGCAACCTCAACGGCAACGGTTAAGCCCTCAACATCGCCCTTGAAGCCCTGAGGCTCATTAACAACCTCAACGGCTGAGGTGATGAAGATTTCAGGCAGCTCTGCCTCAACGGATTTTAAGAAATCGTAAAGCTCGCCCTCGGCGCCGAGAACAACCTTAGCCTCAAGAGATTTACCGATTTTCTTTTCGTTTCTTGCAAGCTCAAGCGCCTTCTGAACGTCAACGCGAACTGCGTGGATTTTTGCCCACTTATCCATAAACGCCTCATCCGTTTCAATAAATTCCGCCTTTGGAATTTCATTGAAGAGCGGTGACTGAGTGTTTCTTGATTTATCGTGGGGCATAAAGCTCCAGATTTCATCTGCGGTGAATGCAAGAATCGGAGTTAACAGCAGGGTTAAGCTGTCCAAAATCTTATAAAGCACAGTCTGCGCCGCGCGGCGTGTTTTTGAGGTTGGCAGTGAGGTATAAAGCCTATCCTTGAGCACGTCAAAATAGAAATTACTCATATCAACAACGCAGAAATTATGGATTGAATGAGCCGCGGTGTGATACTCATAGGTTTCAAACGCCTCGCGTGCAATCTCGATAACCTCATCAAGCTTCATAAGCGCATACTTATCAAGCTCCTCAAGCTCTTCGTTTGAAAGCATATCCGTATCCGGATTGAAATCATAAAGATTGCCGAGGCAGAAGCGCGCGGTGTTTCTGATTTTTCTGTAATTATCCGAAAGCTGCTTAAGAATTTCAGGGCTGATGCGGATATCAGCGTGATAATCCGAGGAAGCAACCCAGAGGCGGAGGATATCCGCGCCGTACTGCTTAATGATATCCTGCGGAGCAATACCGTTACCGAGGGATTTTGACATCTTTCTGCCCTCGCCGTCAACGGTCCAACCATGGGTGATAATCTGCTTATACGGAGCGCCCACGCCTGCTGCAACGGCAGTTAAGAGCGAGGACTGGAACCAACCTCTGTACTGGTCAGCGCCCTCAAGATAAACGTCTGCCGGGCGGCGGAGATACGGTCTCTTTGCGCAAACAGCCTGATGGCTTGAGCCGGAGTCAAACCAAACGTCCATAATATCCGTTTCCTTAGTGAAGCCTGCTGCCTTGCCGCAATGCGGGCAGGTGAAGCCATCGGGAAGGAAGTATTCGGCATCGTGGGCATACCACGCATCCGAGCCCTCCTCGCCGAAAATGCGGGAAACATTCATCATAATATCGTTATCAATGACTTCCTTGCCGCAAGCCTTGCAGTAAACGACGGGAATCGGCACACCCCATTTTCTCTGGCGGGAAATGCACCAATCGGCGCGCTCGCGAATCATTGACTGAAGTCTGTCCTTACCCCATTCAGGGAACCACTTAACCTCTTCCGAAGCCTCAACGGCTGCTTCCTTGAAATCATCAACGGAGCAGAACCACTGTGAGGTTGCGCGGAAGATTACGGGCTTATGGCAGCGCCAGCAATGCGGATACTGGTGAATAATTTTCTGAAGGGCAAAGAGATTGCCCGTTTCTTCAAGATGCTCTGCAATCGGCTTGTTTGCATCCTCGGTTGTGAGTCCTGCAAACATACCCGCCTCCTCGGTGAGCACGCCGTTATTATCAACGGGCACAACGACCGGGATTTCGGGATAATTCTTGCAGACAACGAAGTCCTCAACGCCGTGGCCGGGAGCGGTGTGAACGCAGCCCGTGCCGCTTTCAAGCGTTACGTGGTCGCCCACGATAACGAGAGACGTGCGGTCAATAAACGGATGAGCGCATTTCATATATTCAAGCTCTGAGCCGCGGATGATGCCGATTGTTTCATAATCCGTTACGCCCTTTGCCTCAAATGCGGCGGGACCCAGATCGGTTGCCATAACGAAAAATTCATCGCCGCTCTTGAAGAGAGAATACTCATAATTAGGACCGACGCAGATTGCAACGTTTGCGGGAAGCGTCCAGGTGGTAGTAGTCCAGATAACGAAATAGGTTTTGCTTAAATCAGCGCCCATTGCGGTGAGCTTGCCCAAATCGTCTGTAACGTTAAACTTAACATAAATGGAGTGGCAGGGATCCTCTGCATATTCAATTTCAGCCTCTGCAAGCGCAGTGTTGCAGTCCGCGCACCAATAAACGGGCTTTAAGCCCTTATAGATATAGCCCTTGGAAGCCATTGCGGCAAAAATCTTAATCTGCTCCTCCTCAAAATCCTTGGTGAGGGTGATATAGGGATTATCCCATTCGCCGATTGCGCCGAGGCGCTTAAAGCTTTCGCGCTGAATATCAACGAAGCCGAGCGCGGTTTCACGGCAGATTTTGCGCAGCTCCAAATCGGAGATATTGCTTTCCGCAGTGATATGCGCTTCCTTTCTTGCCTTAAGCTCCGTGGGAAGACCGTGAGTGTCCCACCCCGGAACATAAGGGGATTTGAAGCCCGTCATATTCTTATATCTTACAATAAAATCCTTGAGGGTTTTATTGAGCGCGTGGCCGATGTGAATATCGCCGTTTGCATACGGAGGTCCGTCGTGAAGGACGAAGAGGGGCTTGCCCTCGTTATGCTCCATAAGCTTTTCGTACTGAGCGTTATCATACCAGCCCTTGAGAATTTCCGGCTCTCTCTGCGGGAGAGAGGCGCGCATCGGAAATTCGGTTTTCATCATATTCAGTGTTTCTTTGTAATCCATTTTGTTCCTCGCATTATGTTAGTTTTGTGTGATTTATTTAGGTATTATTTTTTCTTTTTCTTATTCTTGAAAAAGCCGTGGAATTTGAGGTCATCATCGTCGTCATATTCATCATCCTCGGGAGGAATAAGGCTGATAACCTCGTCCGTTCTTTTTGTTTCGGATTTAACGTTGAAGAAGTTTTCAAAAGGAAGCTTTTCCTCCTCGGGCTCCTCGGGCTCCTCAAGCTCCGGCTCCTCGTCAATTTCCGCAATCGGAGCTTCCTCATCAATCGGAGTGATGGTTTCCTGCGAAAAAGCGTTTACTGCGGAATCAACATCCGCCTTTGTGAAATGATAAGGCTCTGCGGGAGGCACTGCTTCCTGCGCGTCAGCCTCGTTTAAGGAATTAACGTTTTCAAAGCGAAGCTGCTCCTTCGGCGGCTCCTCCTCTGCAGGCTCCTCTGCTTCCTCTTCAAGAATTTCGAAGGCGCCTGTTTCAAGCTCCTCCTCGGTCAGCTCAAAATCTGCCTCGCCTGCTATTGTGATATCCTCCTCAGGCTCTTCCTCAACGGCTGCAGACTCTGTAATTTCCTCCGCTTCCTCAATCGGCTCAAAATCAGCAGCTGCGGCAACAGCACTGTCAAAGCTGATTAACAGATTATCAATGCTTGCCTGAGCATTATCAAGACTCTGTGAGGTTTCTGCAATTGAAGCATCCTCGCCACCTGCCATCATCTGCTCCAGCTTTTCAAGCTGGGCATTGTAAAGCGCCACAAGGCTTGCCTTAAATGCGGAGGATTCCTCCTTAAGCTTTGAAACAAGATTTTCGTTATATTCCTTTTCATTATTGGATTTTTCAATAAGCTCCTGAGCTTTGGTCTTAACCTCCTGAAGCAGGGCTGCGGCGCTGCTCTTTGCGGTGCTGAGGGTTTCATCAGCCTTTGCCTGAGCGTCGTTTACGATAGCGTCTGCCTCTTCGGTCTTTTCCTTGGTTAAGCCTGCGGCAAATTCCCTTGCCTCCGAAATAATCTTTTCAGCCTTTTCCTTTGCCTCAAGCACGGTGCGCTGAACGGTCTGCGCGCTTTCTGCAAGCAGAGTGTCCGCCTTGTCCTTAGCATCCGTCTGAACCTTATTTGCAGCCTTCTGAGCGGTTAAAAGAGTATCCTTAATGGAATCCTCCTCCGCCCTGTATTCCTCAATCTTGGCGGCAAGGATTTCCATTTTGCGGTAAAGCTCTTTATTCTCCTCATAAACAGCCTCGTAGGACTGAGAGATTTCATCAATAAAGGCGTTCGTTTCATCAATATCATAACCGTGTGATGAGGTTGAAAGTGTTTTTTCCTTAATCTGGCTCGGTGTAATCATAATTATTCTCCCCTTAAAATTTTAGAAATTTGTTATCATTCCGCTGCTTTCAAGCTCATCAAGCAAATCGCCCATAACGTCAACGTTATACGGCGTTATGATGAACGTGCTGTTTGCAACCTTTTTAATCTGACCGTTGTTTGCATATGCAACGCCGCTGAGGAAATCCAGCAGGCGGCGCGCAACCTCGCGATTAGTTTTTTCAAGATTGAGAAGCACGGTTTTGCGCTCGCAGAGATTATCCGCAATGGAAGCCGCTTCATCAAACCTTTCGGGATTGCAGATAACGACCTGAAGCTGAGCGGTTGTGTGAATATTAACAACCTTGTTATCATCCTTATCAATCATTCTTGAGCGGTGAACGCGCTCGGTTTTTTCCTCCTTGGGAACCCTTATGTTCTTTGCGGGCCTTTCCCTCTTTTCCCTTACGGGAGCGGACGGCATTGAATAGCCTCCGTCGTTTTCATTATAGAAATCATCAAAATCATCGTCATCGCCTTCGCGGAGCACGTCGGTGAATTTATCCCAGATACCCATAGCTTCTCCTCCTTAAAAATATTTTCTTGCCCCGAATATTGCGGAGCCGACTCTTACTATATTTGAACCCTCGGCAATTGCGGCTTCATAATCGCCGCTCATTCCCATAGAGAGGATTTTCATTTCAACGCCCGTTATGCTCTCTCCGATATCGTCAAACGCCCTGCGAACCTCGGCAAAATATTTTCTTGCCTGCGCCTCATCATCGCAAATCGGCGGTATCGTCATAAGCCCCTGAATTTTTATGTTTGGAAGCTCTGCAATTTCACACAGCGTTTCGCGGAGCTGCTCAATATAAATTCCGCTTTTGCTTTCCTCCTTGCCTATGTTAACCTCTGCAAGGCAATTGGCGGTTATGCCCCTTGCCGAGCATACCTTTGAAATCTCCCTTGCAAGCTTCAGCGAGGATACGGATTCAATCATATCAACCTCGCCCGCAATCTGCCTGACCTTATTTGTCTGCAGATGCCCGATGAGGTGGCGCTCAACGCCGTTTAAATTTAGCTCATCGCGCTTGCCGAGATATTCCTGAACTCTGTTTTCGCCGATTAAATCGGCGCCGAGCTCAATTGCTTTGTTTATATACGGTGGCTCAACCGTTTTCGTTACGCACATCAGGCGAACGGAGCTTTCCTCTCTGCCTGCCTTAACGGCTGCCTCCTTAACCGAGGAGAGCACACGCTTATAATTTTCCTCAACCGATTTCAGCCTTGCTTCATCAGGTGTAAACCTTTCCATCGTGCAGCTCCTTTCCCTTAATAATTATTTCATCGTATAGCTTAATTCCGCCGCCTTCATCAGCCGAATAGCTGAGCACGACGAAATCCTTGCCCGTATAAAGCACCTCCGCCTTTCTCCATTCAACGACGGAGGACACCAGCGCATAAACGCCCTTTTCGCCATCCTTGATATGCACGGCATCCGGCGAAACCTTAATGCCCGTGTATTCCTGCGTTCTTATCTGAATATCCTCAACGCGAAGCGAGGCAATATCGCTGCTCATCTCGCTGCTTTTCAGAACGAGCACGGCTTGCTCCTGCCCGAGCTCCGAATCCGCGCCGCTGATAATTTTGCAGGTGTAAACCTTATCGGTGCCCTTAACGGCAACGTCAACCTTTGCGCCATCCGCAAGCACTGCAATATCCGCCGTGTTAACGACCGCGCACATATACCAATCAAAGCTCGTTATCAGCTTGCCCATATCCTCCGTGGGCACTGCGGTCTGCGCGTTTTCAATATAGCCCTGCAGAGTTTCGGCGTCAATTTCCTCAATGCTCTTATAATCAAACGCCTGCTCAAGCCCGTCCGTATAATCGGAGAACACACCCGAAGCGTCTGCGCTGACGTAGCCGACGGGCTTACAGGAATTGAGGTTGATTGCATCCATCTGCGAGGTGATTTCGGTTACGATTGAGGCAAAATCAATATCCTGCCCAATCAGCATCTGCCGCCTTGTAAACTTATCGTTAAGCAGTGCGGAATCCGCTTTGCAGCTTTGAAAATCCTTTGCGGCATTATTGCGGATATAGGAATTGACATTTTGCAGAATATCCGCATCAAGCGATTCCACATCCGTAACCTGCCCGACCGCCTGGCTTTCCATCTGCGCGTAATAGGCAAGCTCCGATTCAAGCTCAAGATAGCTTGCATACGCCGCCGCATTTTCAGTGCTGCCGAAAACCGTTGCAAGCTGCCCGCCGTTTTTAACCTTTTCCCCGTTTGAAACGGAGGGCACGGTTACGCTGCCGCTCTGCGAGGAAACGATATGCTCATCGCGCACGACGAGCGCCGTTGCCTCTATCTCGTCATAAACGGTGGAAAGCAGCGCCGTCTGCGTTTGCAGGCGCATGTTCATTACGCTGTAGCACTGAGTAATAATATATACGGCAATCAGCACCAGAATAAAGACGATTGCAAGGCTTTGCTTTTGCGAAGCCGAAAGCTTATTCAGTTTTTTGATTTTTTCCTTTTGCTCTTTAGCCATTTAAAAATTCCCTGCTGATTTTTTCCGCCTGCGGCGCAAGCTCATCGCCGAGTTCATCCGCCCAGAGCCACACTGCGCCCTGCCTGCGCTTAAACCAGGTGATTTGCCGCTTTGCATAATGGCGGGTTTCCTGTTTTAATTTATCAACCGCATCGCCAAGGGAAGCCGTGCCTTCAAAATACGGGGCTAATTCCTTATGCCCGATTGCCTGTGCCGCAGTGCCGAGGGCGTTTTGGTTTTCCCTTGCCTCATCAACCAAGCCGCTTTCAAGCATTAAATCCACGCGGCGGTTAATGCGGTCATAAAGGAGCGCCCTGTCCTTATATCCGATGACGAAATAAAGCACGTCGTAAGGGCTTTCCTCTTTTCTTGAATTAATATTCTGCTGCGTTTTCGTTTCGCCCGAGGAATAAAAAATCTCAAGCGCACGCGCAACGCGGGTTTTGTTGTTTTTGTGGATTTTCAGCGCCGCCTCGCGGTCAACCGCAAGCAGCTCATCATAAAGCTCCTCCTCGCTTTTTTCAAGCAGACGGGCACGAAGCTCCATATCCGTTTCTGCCGGGGTGAAAATGATGTTATCAACAAGGCTGTCAATAAACAGCCCCGTGCCGCCCGCAATAATCGGCACCCTGCCCCTTGCTGCAATCTCATCAATCTTCTGCCTTGCAAGGGCGCAATAATCCGAAACGGAAAAGCTTTTATCCTTTTCAAGAAATTCAACCAGATGATGGGGCGCAGCCGCTCGTTCCTCAGAAGTGGGGGCTGCGGTTGCAATGCTCATACCCTTATAAATCTGCATTGAATCGGCTGAAACGATTTCACCCGAAAGCCGCCTTGCAAGCTCAATTGCAAGCCCGGTTTTGCCGCTTGCCGTCGGCCCTGCGACGACGATAATTTTTGTTTTTTTCATTGTATTCTTCCGAACTGCTTTTCAAGCTCGTATTTTGAAACCCTTAACATAACGGGTCTGCCGTGGGGGCAATACTGAATATCGGGCATTGAAAGCAGCTTTTCAACGAAGAGCTCGCGCTCCTCAGGAGAGGTGTAATCCCCGCCCTTAACCGCCGCGCGGCAGGATGCCGAATGGAAAATCCAATCCATTTTATCCGGCTCGATATCCGTTTTATGCTCCAGCAGCTTGCCCGCGATTTCAACGATTAAATCCTTGACGTCCGTGCCGTCAAGCAACGACGGGGTTTCACGCACGATTACGGTTGAATTGCCGAAATCCTCCGCCGCAAATCCGCATTTTGAAAGCAGGGGCAGATTATCGATAATGCAATCGTATTCCTCTGCCGAAAGCTTAACCGTTACCGGTGAAAGCAGCATTTGCGAAGCAATGCCCTGCTCTGCCTCTGCGCGAAGCCTTTCAAAATTCATTCGCTCGTGAGCGGCGTGCTTATCAATATAGAACAAATCATTTTTGATTTCAACGATTATGTAAGTGTTAAACGCCTCGCCGACTATTGAGAAAGCGGGAGCCTCCTCCTTTTCCTCAATCACCTGAGGCGCAGGCTCGGGAGCCGCAAGGCTTATCGTTTCGGTGGTTTCCCTTTCGTCCGTCCTGAAATTAATTGGGGCAACGAATTTACAGCCGTCCTCCTCAGCCTCATCGCTGTTAAAGGCGGATTTGCCCTTGATTGTGTATTCCTCACGGCTGCCGTAGCTATCCTTCCTGATATGCTCGTTAGGCTTAGGTGCGGCAGCGCTCCATACGCTCTGCACGCTCGGCTTTGACTGAGCGGAGGAGAAGTTTATTTTCATCTGCGACGGAGCTTCTTCCTTAACTCCGAAATTAATCTTTGCGGTTTTCTGCTCAAAGGATTTATACACCCTGCCGTCATCCGCAGTGAAGAAGCCACTTGCCTCTTTAACCGTGTTCTTGGTTTCAATGGCGGTTTTAACGCCGTAATAAATCAAATCAAAAACGGGCTTTTCGTTTATGAAGCGCACCTCGATTTTTGAAGGATGAACGTTAACATCCACCTGCTTTGCATCCATTTCAATATTGAGAACGCAGGCGGGGAATTTGCCCACCATAATCGAATTCTTATACGCCTGCTCCAGTGCTGCGCAAACCGTTGCGCTTTTAACAAGCCTGCCGTTTATGAAGAAAAACTGCATTGCACGGTTTTTGCGCGCCTCGTGCGGCTTTGAAGCGAAGCCTGAAAGCCTCAGCCCGCCGTATTCATATTCAACGGGCATTAAAGAATTTGAAAATTCCGAGCCGAAGATTGAATAAATCGTGCCCTTTAAATCCCCGTTGCCGGAGGTGACGAGCACCTGCTTGCCCTCGCGGATGAAGCGAAAGGATATTTCGGGATGGGAAAGTGCAATGCGATCCACCACGCCCTGAACGGAGTTGCCCTCCGTTACGTCCTTTTTAAGAAACTTCATTCTTGCAGGCACGTTAAAGAAAATATCGCGAACGACTATCGTCGTGCCGTTAGGGCAGCCTGCGGCGGAAAAATCCTTTTCCTCGCCCGCGGCAATTTCATAGCGCGTGCCCTCAGCCTCGTCCGCAGCTTTGGTTAAAAGCTCCACCTTTGCAACTGCGGCGATGGAAGCCATTGCCTCTCCCCTGAAGCCGAGGGTTGAGATTGCCTCCAAATCTGCGCTCGTTTCTATCTTTGAGGTGGCGTGAGAAATGAAAACCTTTTTAACGTCCTCGCGTGCAATTCCGCAGCCGTCATCCGTTATGCGGATATAAGTCGTGCCGCCGTTTTTTATTTCCAGCGTAATATGCTTCGCACCCGCGTCTATTGAATTTTCAATCATTTCCTTAACGACGCTCATCGGGCGTTCAACAACCTCGCCCGCGGCAATCAGGCTGTAAACCTCCTTGGGGAGAACGTTAATTTTCGGCATTTTCTCACCGCCTTTCACACACATTTTTGCGCAGCAAAAATATATCATAATTTGCAGCGCAAATTATATCATAGCGAAGCTATATCATATTGCAAAGCAATATATCATTCTATAGCTCTTCCGCTTTTTTCTTTAAATCATATAGCGTTTGCATAGCTTCAATCGGAGTTAGGGTGTTAACGTCCGTCGCCTTGAGGATTGAGAGAATTTCCTCCCTGCCGTTTGCAGCAAAATTATATTGAATATCCTGCTCGGTTTCCTCCTCAAGCACGGCGTCCTCCGCCTTAAACTCGATTTCAACCTTATTCTTTTCAAGCTCTTTAAGAATAACCTTTGCGCGCTTGACAACGCTGTCCGGCACGCCCGCAAGCTTTGCAACCTCTATGCCGAAGCTTTCATCGGCACCGCCGCGCACAATCCTGCGTAGAAAGGTTATATCATCGCCGCGCTTTTTAACGGCGATTGAATAATTCTTAACGCCCTCAAGCGCGCCCTCCATTGCCGTAAGCTCATGATAATGAGTGGCAAAGAGCGCCTTTGCGCCAAGCGTTTTCTTTTTGCAAACGTATTCAAGCACTGCGCGCGCAATACTCATACCGTCATAGGTTGAGGTGCCCCTGCCGATTTCATCAAGAATAATCAGACTGTTTGCGCTTGCATTTTTCAGGATTGAGGAAACCTCATTCATCTCAACCATAAAGGTTGACTGCCCCGTTGCCAAATCATCGGAAGCGCCGACACGGGTGAAAATTGCATCCACAATGCCGATGCTTGCAGACCTTGCGGGAACGAAGGAGCCGATTTGAGCCAGAAGCACAATCAGCGCAATCTGGCGCATATAGGTTGATTTACCCGCCATATTCGGGCCAGTGATAATTGAGCAGCGGTTTTCATTCATATCAAGCAAGGTATCGTTAGGAACGAAAAGGCTGTCCTCAAGCAGCGCCTCAACAACGGGGTGCCTGCCTTCCTTGATTTCAATCACACCGCTTGTGTTAAGCTGAGGGCAGGTGTAATTATTACTAACCGCAACCTCTGCAAGAGAAGCAAGCACATCAAGCACTGCAAGCGCCTTTGCCGTTTTCTGAATTCGTGAGGCTTCCGCCGCAATGCTGTCACGCACGGAGCAGAACACCTCATACTCAAGAGCGATAACCCTGTCCTTAGCGCCGAGGATTTTGCCCTCCAAATCCTTAAGCTCCTGAGTTATATATCTTTCGCAATTGGTTAGCGTTTGTTTTCTTATGTAGGTTTCGGGCACCAAATTCTTGTAAGAGTTAGTAACCTCAATATAGTAGCCGAAAACGCGGTTGTAGCCGATTTTCAGCTTCGGAATACCCGTTTCCTCTTTCTGGCGCGCTTCAATTGAAGCAATGATATCCGCGCCATCCTCCATAATGGAGCGAAGCTCATCTATCTCTGCATTATAGCCCTGCCTTATCATTCCGCCCTCGCGGAGTGAAAACGGCGGCTCATCAACGATTGCCTGAGAGATTAGCTCTGCAACATCCGAAAGCAAATCAATTGAGGAATAAATATCGCTGAGCATTGCCGAGGAGGAGGCTGCAAGCTGCGCCTTAATCTCAGGCAGCTTCATTATCGTTGCCTCAAGCGATTTCAGCTCCTTGGCGTTTGCGGCTGAATAAGCAATTCTTGCAAGCAGGCGCTCAATATCGCTTACGCCCGTTAAGCCCCTGCGGATATTATCGCGAAGCTCGGGATTATCCGCAAGCTCGCCGACGGCATTCTGCCTCTTGCTGATTTGGGAAACGGACATTAAAGGTCTTTCAAGCCACGACCTTATCATTCGCTTGCCCGGGGCGGTTTTGGTTTTATCAATCACCCAGAGAAGCGAATGCTTTTTATTGCCCGTCATCATAGACTGGGTGAGCTCAAGATTTCGCCTTGCGCTCATATCAAGGCTCATATATTCCCCGTTTTCAAAGAAATCAATTTCAGACGGAGCTTCAAGCCTGTCCTTTTTCTGCACCGTGCACAGATAATCAATAACTGCGCCGAGTGCGCCGACAACGCTTTTGCTGTTTCCGAGGGAGAGCTTATCAATCTCCTCCCTTGAAAGGGTTTCAACAATCAAATCCGTTGCGGCTTTGAATTCAAATTTATCATCATCCAGAAGCTGCAGCTCTGCATTGAGCCTTGCCTTGGTGAACTTTGCAACCTCTCCGAAATCCAGCGCGCCGGTGTTAACGATAATTTCACGCGGCTGATAGGTTGAAAGCTGATTGATAATTTCCTCCTGCGAATTATCCTTAACCGCAGTTAAATAAAACTGCGAGGTTGAAACGTCCGCAAAGCAAAGCCCCGTTTCGTTCTCGAGCTTGCAGATGGCGCAGAGGTAATTATTAACGGCGTCATCAAGCATACTGCCCTCAATAACCGTTCCGGGGGTGATTATACGCACAACGTCGCGCTTAACGAGCCCCTTGACGAGCTTCGGGTCCTCCATCTGCTCGCAGATGGCAACCTTATAGCCGCGGTTAACGAGGCGGGCAATATAGCTGTCCGCCGAATGGAAGGGCACGCCGCACATCGGCGCCCTTTCCTCCTGCCCGCAGTCGCGCCCGGTGAGCACCAAATCAAGCTCCTCCGAGGCAACGCGCGCATCGTCAAAAAACATCTCATAAAAATCACCGAGCCTGAAGAAAAGCAGCATATCGGGATATTTACTTTTGATGTCAAAATACTGCTGCATCATCGGCGAAATCTGATTATCCTTTTTTGCCATTTACTTTTCTCCTTTCTCAGCATAATTCACAATTTGCGAAGCAAATTATTTCACACAGCCGCAGGCTGTATTTCACTGTGCAAAGCACAATTTCACGTTGCAAAGCAACATTTCACTTTTTAATGGCAGCCTCCGCAGGTTGAGCAATCGTGCGTGCAATTTGCGGGAAGCGGCTCGCAGGTTTCGGGGTCCTGCCCGTCCATAAACATTGAAATCATCTGGCTGATATACTGCGCCATTTCCTCCATTGCGGAAGCGGCTGCGGAATAAGCCTCCATATTCTCATTCTTCATAATAGCCTCGTAGAGGTTCTGATAATCCTGCTGAAGCTGTGCAATTCTGTCTGTATCAGCCTCGTCTGCCTTGCCTGCCTCCTGCTGATATTTCAGCGTGATAAGCTGAAGCTCCTGCATCTGCTGCTGAAGCCCCTCGTCTGCATCATTCTTTGCATCCGCAGCCTGAATTGCCTCATAACGGGCATCCTTCTGAATTTCCTTTCCAAGCTCGCGAAGAGCACTTTCTAAACTCATAACTAAAACTCCTTTAAATTATTTTTCAACTAATTCTCCCTTTAACACATAGGTTAAAGGCTCTGTAACTTTAATCGTCCGAAAGCTGCCGATTAAGCTATCGTCGCCCTCAAACTCTATAACCAAATTGCCGTCCGTTCTTGCGGCAAAGTAATTATCTCCAAGCTTGCCCCTGCCGTAAACGAAGCACTTAAAGGTGCGCCCCGCATATTTCTGCAATTTTCGGCAGAGATTTTTTCCTGCAGCGCAAGAAGCTCGCGAAGCCATTTTCCCTTTTCCTCCTCCGGAACGGGGTCTGCCATTTCAGCGGCGGGAGTGCCCTTGCGCGGAGAATAAATAAAGGTGAAAAGCGAGGTGAATTTAACCTCCTCAATAAGGGAAAGCGTTTCGCAGAATTCCTCGTAGGTTTCACCGGGAAAGCCGACTATGATATCCGAGGTGATTGAAAGCTCATCCCCCATAAGCTCTTTAGCATAATTAATGCGGTCTAAATAGCTTTCGCGCGTATATACCCTGTTCATTGCCTTAAGCACGCGATTGCTGCCGCTCTGAAACGGCAGATGCAGATGCTTTGCAACCTTATCGCATTCAGCCATTGCCTGCAAAAGCTCATCCGTGCAATCCTTGGGGTGGCTCGTCATAAACCTGACTCTGAAATCGCCGTCCAGCCCTGCAATGCTTCTGAGCAGCTCGGCAAAGGTTACGCGCGGCTCTAAGTCCTTGCCGTAAGAATTAACGTTTTGCCCGAGCAGGGTGATTTCCTTATAGCCCTGAGCGATTAAATCTCTTGCCTCATCAATAATAATCCGCGGCTCACGGCTGCGCTCCCTGCCGCGAACATAAGGCACGATGCAGTAAGTGCAGAAATTATTGCAGCCGTACATTATCGGAAGCCAGGCTTTGCGGTCGTTATCCCTTAATACGGGAACACCCTCGGCAATTACGCCGTCCATATCGGGCAATTCAAACACGCGCTTT
>CAJOJV010000017.1 GCA_905234995.1 uncultured Eubacterium sp.
GGCAGCAGCTCAACGAAAACGCCGTAGGTTTCAATGCTTCTCACGATGCCCGTCACGGTTTCGCCCGGCTCAAACAGCGCGGCGTTCTCGCCCCAGGTGCCAAGCAGCTCCCTGAGCGAAAAGGTCAGCTTATGCGGCTCGCGCTTTCGCAGCACGGTTCTGATTTTCTCCCCCTCATAAAGCCTTTCGGCGGGGTGATTAATGCGGGAAACGGAAAGCATATCAATCGGAATAAGTGCGTTAATCCCCGCGCCGATGTCAATGAAGGCGCCGAATTTTTCAAGGTGGGTAACGGCGGCGTCGATAATATCGCCCTCTTTAAGGTTGTCAATAAAGCCCCGCTTGCAGCCAAGCTGCACCGCCTTGCGGGAAAGCACGGCGCAAACATTGCCGTTTTCCTCCCGCTGAAAGCCCAGAATTGTGAAGCAAACGGTTTTGTTAACCTTTGAAATCAGGGCAATATCGCGAGTGGTGCCGTCGTCAATCCCGATTGCGCCCTCCTCGCGCGGAATAACGCCCTTAATTATTCCCAAATCAACGTGCAGGTTATGCTCGCTGTCGCACATAATAACCCTTGCCTCGCAAACGGCGCCCGCCTGCATTGCCGCCTTGATTTCCTCAATTGATTCAAAGCTGCGGCAAAGCGCGGGGTTTGTGCCCTCGGGGTAAAACTTCATAATATCACTCATCTTTTTTAAAATTTTGTCCGTATTAAATCTATGCAAAAGAGTAATTAATTATGTTGCTAAGCGATATTAAATGTGTTAAAATGATTATTTAGTAAATTATAATTATAAGGTGAAACGAATGAATTTAGAGCTTCACGATATTTTGATTATGAAAAAGCCCCATCCCTGCGGCTGCAAGGAATTTGAGCTGCTGCGCCTCGGCGTGGATTATAAGCTCAAATGCTGCTCCTGCGGCAGGGAGGTTTTCATTCCGCGCGTTAAGGCGGAAAAGAATATTAAGGCGGTGAAGGATAAAAATGTTTGATAAATTACTTGAGGTTGAAAAAAGGTTTGATGAAATCAACGAGCAGGTGTGCCTGCCCGAGGTGGTTTCGGACCAGCAGCAGTACACTAAGCTGATGAAGGAAATCAAGCATCTCACTCCCGTCGTTGAAAAATTCAGGGAATATAAAAAGGCGAAGGATACCTTTGAGGAAAGCAAGCTGATGCTTGACGAGGGCGGAATGGATTCCGATTTTGCCGAAATGGTGCGCGAGGAGTTTGAGGAAAGCAAGGAGGATATTGAGCGTATCTCCGAGGAGCTTAAAATTCTGCTTCTCCCGCGAGACCCGAACGACGATAAAAACGTTATTATCGAAATCCGCGGCGGCGCGGGCGGCGAGGAAAGCGCGCTGTTCGCGGGCGTGCTTTTCAGAATGTATTCAATGTATGCGGAGACTAAGGGCTTCAAAACGGAGGTGCTTTCAGCCAACGAAACCGGTCTCGGCGGCTATAAGGAAATCAGCTTTTCCGTTGAGGGCGACGGCGCTTACAGCCGCTTTAAGTTTGAAAGCGGCGTTCACCGCGTTCAGCGCGTGCCCGAAACCGAAAGCCAGGGCAGGATTCACACCTCAACCACAACGGTTGCCGTGCTTCCCGAGGCTGAGGACGTGGATTTTGAATTAAACGAAAAGGATTTGCAGATAGACACCTTCCGCTCAAGCGGCGCAGGCGGCCAGCATATCAATAAAACGAGCTCCGCAATCAGGATAACGCATATCCCCACGGGCACCGTGGTTGAATGTCAGGATGAGCGCAGCCAGCATAAGAACAAGGAAAAGGCGCTAAAGGTTTTGCGCGCGCGTCTTTATGATGCGGAAAAGGCAAAGCACGATGCGGAGATTGCGGGCGAGCGCAAGGCGCAGGTCGGCACGGGCGACAGAAGCGAAAGAATCCGCACCTATAATTACCCGCAGGGCAGGGTTTCCGACCACCGTATCGGCTTAACGCTTTATAAATTAGAGCAGATTTTAAACGGCGACCTTGATGAGCTGATAGACGCGCTCATCACTGCTGATACTGCGGAGAAACTTAAGGCAGCGGAGTAGAGATGACCTGCGGGCTGCCGGGGTCGGCAGCCCCTACACTCACGCCGTTGAGGAAATGTAGGGGACGCCGACCTCGGCGTCCCGCAACTCAAAGATTATATGAACACTAAATTATTAACCACATCAAAACAGGATATTGAAACCGCGGGGGAAATATTGCGCGGCGGCGGGCTTGTTGCGTTTCCGACGGAAACGGTTTACGGCCTCGGTGCAAACGCGCTTGATAAGGCTGCCGTAAAAAGCATTTATGCCGCAAAGGGCAGACCGAGCGATAATCCGCTGATTGTGCACATTGCAAAAAAAGAGGATTTTGCACCGCTCGTTCGGGAAATCACCCCAAAGGCGCAGGCGCTTATTGATGCGTTTTTTCCCGCTCCGCTCACGATTATTTTGCCGAAAAGCGATTTAATCGGCAGCGTCGTCAGCGGCGGTCTCGGCACGGTTGCCGTGCGTATGCCTCAGAATGAAACCGCGCGCGCGGTTATTGCGGCGGCGGGAGTTCCGATTGCAGCGCCCAGCGCGAACACGAGCGGCAAGCCGAGCCCCACGAACGCGCAGTACGTTTATGAGGATATGAACGGCAGAATTGATGCAATCGTTGACGGCGGCGAATGTGAATTCGGCGTGGAATCAACCGTCATCACACTCGCGGGGGAAACGCCCGTTATTTTGCGCCCCGGCGCGGTAACGCAGGAAATGCTTGAAGCCGTTATCGGCAGGGTGGAGCTTTCGCCCGCAGTTCTCAACGAGCTTGCGGAAAACGAAACCGCCGCTTCGCCCGGTATGAAATATAAGCATTATGCTCCGAAGGCGCGCATAATTCTTGTTGAAGGCTCAAGGGATAATTATGAGCGCTTCGTAAATATGCAAAGGGACTGCGCCGCGCTCTGCTTTGAGGGCGATAATATTACTATCCCCAAGGTTACTTACGGTGCTGAGGACAACGCCCTGAGCCAATCGCACGAAATTTTTTCGGCTTTGCGCAGGCTTGATGAAATCGGCGCAAAAAAAGCGTATGCACGCGCGCCCGAAAAAAGCGGCGTGGGAATGGCGGTTTATAACCGCCTCATCAGAGCGGCGGCGTTCTGCGTTCTGAATTTAACGAAGCCTTTCACAATCGGGCTGACGGGCTTGACGGGCGCCGGCAAGGGCTACGTTTGCGAGCGCCTTGAAGCAAGGGGCTATCGGATTTTGAGCACGGATTTATACGCAAGACGGGCGGTCGAAAAAAATTCGCCCCTCCTCGGAATTCTTGCCGGGGAATTCGGGCAGGATATTATTGAAAACGGGGAGCTTAACCGTGCTCTGCTTGCAGGCCGCGCGTTTGCGGACAGCGCAAAAACGGCTCGGCTCAACGAGATAATGCACCCCGAAATTATAAAAATGTGCCGTGCGGATGCTTCCTGCCCCTGCGTGCTGGATGCATCGCAGCTTTTTGAAAGCGGGGCTGACGCGCTTTGCTCAAGGCTTCTGTGCGTAAGCGCTCCCGAGGAGCTACGGCTTAAGCGAATTATTGAGCGCGACGGTATAACGGAGCAGCAGGCAAGGCAGCGAATGGGCGCGCAGCTCAGCGAAGAAACACTTGAAAGCGGCGCGGATTATGTTATAATAAATGACGGCAGGGATATTAATTCTCAGCTTGATGAATTTATTAATAATTATCTTTAATATAAAGGAGATGTTTCAGAATGGAACAGTCGGCTAAGGAGCTTAAAAAGCTTCTTTTTAATGACAAGCAGAACGGCATTGATTTTATGAGCGATGAGGAGCTCAAAATCTGCGATGATTTCTGCGAGGGCTACAAGGCGTTTCTCGGCGAATGCAAAACGGAGCGCGAGGTTGCAGCGTGGGCGGAGGAAACCGCAAAGGCTGCGGGTTTCGTTAAGTTTGATGAATTCGGCGCGCCGCTTAAGGCAGGGGATAAGGTTTACTATGCCAACAGGGGCAAGGCAATCATTCTTTGCGTAAAGGGCAGGCGTCCGATTAACGAGGGCGTGCGTATTGCCGCCGCTCATATTGATTCCCCGCGCATTGATTTAAAGCAGTGCCCCGTTTATGAGGACGGCTCGTTGGCATTCTTTAAAACCCATTATTACGGCGGAATTAAGAAATATCAGTGGACTGCGATTCCGCTTTCGCTTCACGGCAGAATCTGCAAGAATGACGGCAGCTTTGTTGATATCCGCCTCGGTGAGGAGCCCGGCGAGCCGAAATTCTGCATAACGGATATTCTGCCCCATCTTGCGGACGAGCAGTATCAGCGCAAAACGAATCAGCTCGTTAAGGGCGAGGAGCTCAACGTCGTAATCGGTTCTCGTCCGTTCAAGGACGAGGAGGAGAGCGAAAGAATCAAGCTTGCAATCCTCAAGCTGCTTTATGAAAAATACGGCATCGTTGAGCGCGATTTCCTTTCCGCAGAGCTTGAGCTCGTGCCCGCATTCACGGTTGACGATATCGGCTTTGACCGCTCAATGATTGGCGGCTACGGACATGACGACAGAGTTTGCTCTTACCCCGCTTTTGAGGCAATTCTTGATATTGACGAGGCGCCCGAATACACGGCGCTCACCGTGCTCACCGATAAAGAGGAAATCGGCTCGGACGGCAACACGGGTCTGAATTCAAGCTATATGAAGTATTTCATTGAGGATTTGGCTCGCCTTGAGGGCTTTGAGGGCAGGGATGTGCTTCGCCACAGCAAATGCCTCTCTGCAGACGTTAACGCCGCGTTTGACCCGACCTGGGCTTTCGCCTATGAAAAGAATAACGCAAGCTTCATTAATAACGGCGTTTGCGTAACGAAGTTCACGGGATCGCGCGGTAAGTACAGCACCAGCGATGCAAGCGCTGAATTCGTAAGCTGGGTTAAGGCGCTGCTTGAAAACAACGGCGTTCTCTGGCAGAGCGGCGAGCTCGGCAAGGTTGACGGCGGCGGCGGAGGTACCGTTGCAATGTACGTTGCAAATCTTGACGTTGACACGATTGACGTCGGCGTGCCGGTGCTTTCAATGCACGCGCCCTATGAAATTGTTGCAAAAATAGACGTGTATATGGCTTATAAAGCTTTCAACACGTTCTTCACAAAATAAAGCAAAAGGATGTTTCCTATTTGGAAGCATCCTTTTTTACAGTTTGGTTAACACACGACAGAAGTTTGACTTTTATTAAGCACGGTGATATTATAAATGTTATAAATCATTTTAACTTTTGCAATTGAAAAGGGCATTACAATGAAAGAAGAAAAAAACACAAATCAAAAACAAAAAATTTTTTCATTATCAAGGAGGCAGGAATTTTTCTTATATTGCTTTGTCTCAACAATTGTTTTTGCATCCTCGTTTTTTTTGTTTTACAAGCAGGCATTTATTGGCGTTGATTTGCCTGTGCATATAGATTTTGCGCTTAACGGGAGCAGCTATAGCGTTAATTCCCTTTTCCTGCGTTGGAGCTATAAACTTATTGGCGGTGAATTCGGATGCGCGCTATACTTGGCAATTGTTATGGTGTTAACATTGTTTGCAAGCACATATTTGTTAAAAACCTGCATAACCGATACGGGGAAGGATATAAGCTTTGCGCATTGCTTTTTGCCGGGCACAGCGCTTTGCTTTATTGGCTGTATATTCTTTCCGTATCTGAATGAGCGTTTCTATCTTGGCACATATTTTACACAACCCTGGCACAATTCAACGTATTTGTTAATGAGGCTTTTTGGCTTATTAACGGTTGCTGTATATATAAAAATACGCAAGCACTATCTGACAGACGGAATTACCTTTAAGGAATGGTTTGTGTTTTTCGTGCTTTTACTGTTGACCAATGCAGCAAAGCCAAATTTTATTATATTTTTTGCTCCCGCAATGCTCTGTGAATTGATTTACGACTTTGTTAAAACGCGTGCAAAAAAAGCAAAGCAAATCGTTGCCTTCGGAATGGCGGTGCTTTGCTCCTTGCCGATTTTGTATTTTCAGTTTGGCGAGCTTTATCCAAGCGAGGCTGAGGAGCCTTCAGAGATATTTATTACCGCAAAATACTTCTTAGAGTTTCTCACTGCAAAAAACATAATTTCACACCTTTTAACCTTTATGCCGTTTTTGCTTTTTGTAACAATACTGTGCATAGTTAAGAAGTGTGTCAATAGGAACTTAATTTTTGGCTGGCTTATGTTTTTGTTTGCCTATGCCGAAAAATGGTTTATTTATGAATCAGGTCCCAGACTTACCCATGGCAACTTTGGCTGGGGGCTGATTTTTGCAGGCTTAATCCTGTCAATAATTTGCGTTGAAAGGCTGTGGTTTTTAAAAAAACAGATAAAAAAACCTGTGTTTATGTCAGCAACTGCAATTCTGGAAGTAATGCTGATATCGGGATTTTTATATTTCATAATAGTTTTAGTAACAGGAAAAAGTCTGTTTTAACTCAAAAAAGCAAAAGGATGCTTCCATTCGGAAGCATCCTTTTTGGTTATGTAAATTAGGATTTGTCGCGCAGAGCGCGAAGTGGTCAGTGGTCAGTTATTGGTCGCTTCGCTCCGATTATAATCGGGTGCGGGCTTTGCCCGCCCGAAATTTCTTCATTAGCGAAGCGTCTTCATTTTTCATTTCTTCATTGTCGGGCTCTGCCCGACAAACTCGGATTCGTTTATTTTATTTTCGGAAAACGGAGCTTTTTCGTTTTGAAATTCGGCTCGCCAAGGAGAAGCACGCCGGGCGCAACGTAATTCTTCAGCAGCTTTTCAAGCCCCTTCGGAAGCGGGAAGCCGCTGAAATCAACGTAATGCACGGCAAGCGTGGGCATATCGGGGAAGGAATCGTTTTTGATATGCACTCTTTCCTCGTCCTCAAAATCAAATTCAAGCCTGCGCACATGGCAGCCCTCAACTATGCGGACGTAAACCACAAGCTTTTTGCCGAACCACGCCGCCTTAGCGTAAGCGTTCAGCTTCAGCCCGCCGATAACCACGGGCGTGTGCTCGTATTCGTTGTTCATTCCGAGCCTGATTTTGTTAACGTAGGTCTGCTCCTTCCACATCATATAAAGATTGTTTTCGTCATCAAGGCTGAAGGCAAAGCGGTCCGTTTTGCCCGTCGGCTCGTTGAGCACCGTGGTCATCGTTGCGTGCAGCATTGATGCAAACATTGAGGAGCGCGTGGGCAGAATCTTTTTGTTGAATTTCTGCTCAAGCTCCGCGTTGCGCGGGGTGGCAAGCAAATCGTCCTTATCTCCGAGCTCCGCAAGCAAAGCGTAAAGCGGCTCTTCGTATTCCTCCTGCGGTTCATCCCACAGGGTTTCATACATATCTCTGACAGCCGTGCTCAGAAGCTCGTCCTTTGAAATGCCCGCGTTAATAACCAGAACGGCATTTTTGTCTTTAAAAATATATCCGAGCTGCCCGTGCAGACCGTATGCCCTGTATGTATTCGGCAGCGGGGATTGCCAGAAGCCGAAGCCGTAGCCCTTTGTTACGTCAAGCTGACCCTTTTTGAGGGTTTCAACCTGAAATGCGGTTGCTTCCTCAATCCATTCTGCGGGCAGCACCTGCTCGCCGTTCCATTTGCCGCCGTTTAAATAGCACATCATAATTTTTGCTGTGTCCTCAATCGGCATATAGAGTCCCCAGCCGCCTGCCGCGTAGCCGAAATCATCGGTTTCCCAGAGCGGCTTTTCTATTCCGAGCGGCTCAAAAAGGCGCGGATAAAGGAAATCAACAAGCGTTTCGCCGTAAACCTTGCTTATGATTGCGGAAAGCATATAGAAATTATCGTTCGTGTACATAAACAGCTTTCCGGGCTTTGCAATAAAGGGTGAATCAAAAAAGATTTTAACCCAGTCCCTGTGGTGCCTGTTCGTTGCCATTCCGATCATTTTGCCCGCAGTCATAGTAACGAGGTGGCGCACTGTTACGTCCTCGTTTTTGCCGCGCTTATCGTATTCACCGAAGAATTTGCAAATGGAATCGTCAAGCTCGATTTTGCCCTCGGTAATTGCATAGCCGAGCGCGGTTGCGGTTATGGATTTGCTCATTGAAAACAGCACGTGCGGAGTTTCGTTGGTGTAGGGATTATGATATCCCTCTGCAACAACCTTTCCGTTTTTAATCAGCATAAAGGCGTCAATGCCCAGATTCTGATGCTCAGCCTTGTTTATGAATTCATAAACGGCTTTGGGATTTATGCCGTTTTCGCAGCACTTTCCTCTTTCCAGTTTTAACATATATTTTTACCCCTTAAGCCAAACCGCGCAGCTTTTGCGAAATGCTGCGTTATACGGAAAACTCCGCTCGGTTACATACACAAAGCATGCACCCTCGCAAAATTTCCCGAAAGCCTTGCCTTTCACAAAATCTGTCGGCTTTAATACGCTTATAGCTTTAGCTTTTAGCTGCGAAGCAATTTAGCTGTGCGCAGCACATTTTAGCTTATATCTGGTCTAATGCCTGCTGAATATCCGCAATGATATCCTCGGCAGCCTCAATGCCGCAGGAGAAGCGCAGCAAATCGGGAGTTACGCCGCATTCCTCAAGCTCCTTATCGGAAAGCTGGCGGTGAGTTGTTGATGCGGGATGCAGGCAGCAGGTGCGTGCGTCTGCAACGTGGGTAACGATTGCGGCAAGCTTTAAGCTGTCCATAAATTTGGTTGCCGCAGCTCTGCCGCCCTTGATTCCGAAGGAAACGACGCCGCAGGTGCCGTTCGGCATATATTTCTGAGCAAGCTCATACTGAGGGTCATCCTCAAGCATAGCGCATTTAACCCAGGTGATTTTATCGTTTTTCTGCAGATACTCTGCAACTCTTTTTGCGTTTTCGCAGTGGCGCGGCATTCTCAGATGTAAGGTCTCTAAACCTACGTTAAGCAGGAATGCGTTCTGAGGAGCCTGCATGGAGCCGAGGTCGCGCATAAGCTGAACGACTGCCTTTGTGATATAAGCCGCCTCGCCGAAATCCTTGGTGTAGGTTAAGCCGTGGTAGCTTTCGTCCGGCGTGGTAAGCCCCGGGAATTTATCGTTCTGCGCCCAGTCAAACTTGCCACTGTCAACGATTGCGCCGCCGATAATGGAGGCGTGCCCTTCCATATACTTCGTCGTGGCATGGGTAACGATATCGCAGCCGAATTCAAACGGGCGGCAGTTAATCGGGGTTGCAAAGGTGTTGTCAATAATAAGCGGAATTCCGTTTTTGTGCGCAACGTCTGCAAAAACCTCAATATCCATAATATCAAGGCTCGGGTTTGAAACGGTTTCGCCGAAGATGCACTTGGTGTTCGGCTTAATCGCCGCCTGAATTTCCTCTGCGCTTGCCGTCGGGGGCACGAAGGTGAAATCAATGCCGAGCTTGCGCATCGTTACGTTGAAAAGATTAAAGGTGCCGCCGTAAATAGCGCTGCTGGAAACGACGTGGTCGCCCGCCTGAGCAATGTTAAACACGGCGTAGAAATTTGCCGCCTGTCCGCTGGAGGTAAGCATTCCCGCAACGCCGCCCTCAAGCAGGGCAATCTTTGCCGCTGCCCAGTCGCAGGTGGGGTTCTGCAGGCGGGAATAGAAATATCCGCTTGCCTTCAAATCAAACAGCGCGCCCATAGCCTCGCTGGATTCGTATTTAAAGGTTGTGCTCTGCACGATCGGAATAACTCGCGGCTCGCCGCTTTTGGGCTCGTATGCGCCCTGAACGCAAATCGTATCAAGTTTCATATCATTAATCCTTTCAAATCTTTATTCTTCCTCAAGAAAATGGGGCATAATGCTCGGCCCGAATTCAATAAAGTTGCCGGTTGCCTTAGCGCTTTCCTCGTCAATGCTTTCAACGCCCTGCTTCTCGTTATTTTTGTGGTAAATGAGATATGGCACGGGGTCGCTCGCGTGGGTGCGGGTAACAATCGGCGTCGGGTGGTCGGGCAGCACCATAATCTTGTAATCGTCGTATTTCTTAAGCCCCTCAAACAGAATCGGCAGCACGCGCTCATCAATAAGCTCGATTGCCCTCACCTTGTTTTCGGGCTCGTTTCTGTGCCCGCATTCGTCGGTTGCCTCAAAGTGGAGGTAAACCAAATCGTTGCGGTTAAGAAGGTCAACGGCAGCCTCAGCCTTGCCCTCAAAATTAGTGTCAATATATCCCGTTGCTCCGGGAACGTCGGCAACCTCCATTCCTGCGCAGTTGCCGATGCCTTTCAGCAAATCAACTGCGGAAACAACGCCGCCCTTAATTCCGTAAATCTGCTCAAACGGTGCAAATGCGGGCCTCGTGCCCTCGCCCCAGAGCCATATGGAATTTGCAGGGCGCTTGCCCCTTGCCTTGCGCGCAAGGTTAACGGGGTGGTCCTTAAGAATATCGTATGATTTCTTCATCAGCTCAATAAGCGGCTTTGCATTCTCGCTCGTTGAAAGATATTCGGTGATAACCTTGCCAGTGATATCGTGCGGCGGGGTCATATTGCCAAGGTCCGTCGTGCCGTTTGCCCAGATAAGGCAGTGCCTGTAGGATACGCCGGGGTAAAAGCTGAAAACGGCGTTTCCGAGCTCAGTCTGAACGGTTTTGATAATCTCGGCAGCTTCCTCGCTCGAAATATCGTCCGCGCAGTAATCCTCAATCGTTTTCTCCTCATAGGGCTTGTCGTCCTCTGAAAGGGTAACGAGATTACAGCGCAGCGAAACGTCGCTCGGCAGCATATCAATTCCTATTGAAGCCGCCTCAAGCGGACTTCTGCCCGTGTAATATTCGCTCGGATTAAAGCCCATAACGCTCATATTTGCAACGTCTGAGCCGGGCTTCATTCCCTGCGGCACGGTGCGAACGAGCCCAACCTCTGCTCTCTGTGCAAGCCGGTCAAGATTCGGCTTTTTTGCAACCATCATCGGCGTTTTGCCGTCAAGAGCGGGGACGGGGTAGTCCGCCATGCCGTCGTAAAGTACAATCACGAATTTCATATCTTATCCTCCTGAAACAGTGCAGCTTTTGCGAAATGCTTCGTTATACGGAAAATTCCGCTCGGTTACATACACAAAGTATGCGCCCTCGCAAAAATTCCCGAAAGCCTTGCCTTTCGCAAAATCTGTCTGTTTTTATGGTTTATTTGCTAAAAGCTATTAGCTCTTAGCTGCGAAGCAATTTAGCTGTGCGAAGCACAATTTAGCTTTCAAGTTTACTTGAAATAATTCACGCCGCTTTCGAACAGCTTAAGGTCTTTATTGCCGGGAACGTTGGAATAAAGATTTTCGCCCTTACGCTCGCAGTGGCCCATCTTGCCGAGCACTCTGCCGTCCGGCGAGGTGATGCCCTCAACCGCGCAAACGGAGCCGTTCGGGTTAAACGGCATATCCGCAACGGGATTGCCGTCCGGCGTTACGTACTGCGTTGCAATCTGTCCGTTTTCCGCAAGGCGGCGAATAACGTCGTCATTCGCAACAAAGCGGCCCTCGCCGTGGGAAATCGGCACTGCGAAGATATCGCCTGCGTCAACTCCCGCAAGCCACGGGGATTTGGTGCTCGTAATTCTCGTGTATGCCATTGAGGAGATGTGCCTGCCGATTGTGTTAAAGGTCAGGGTCGGGTCCGTGGGCTTAATCTCTCTGATTTCGCCGTAGGGCACTAATCCTAATTTAATCAATGCCTGGAAGCCGTTGCAGATGCCGAGCATTAAGCCGTCGCGGTTATTAAGCAGCCTGTTAACGGCCTCCTTAACTCTCGGGTTTCTGAATGCGGTTGCAATGAATTTGCCCGAGCCCTCGGGCTCGTCACCGCCTGAAAAGCCGCCGGGCAGCATAACAATCTGGCTTTCCTCAATGGATTTAACCATTTTTTCAATCGTTTCGTTAATGGCGGCGGGGGAAAGGTTGTTAACAACCAGAATTTCCGTTTCTGCGCCCGCCTTTTCAAAGGCTCTTGCCGTGTCAACCTCGCAGTTCGTGCCCGGGAAAGCGGGAATGAACACCTTCGGCTTTGCAACCTTATTTTTGCAAACGAAGATTGAGCGCTCCTCGCAAAGCTCAACCTCAATCGGCATAGCAGCCTGCGCCTTGCTGATGGTGGGGAACACCTTTTCAAGCTTGCCCGTCCAGTAAACGAGAAGCTCGTCAACGGTCAGCACCGCGCCGTCAATGATGAACACGGAATTATTGTTTGTGGTACCGAGCGTGATGCCCGTTTTTGCACCGTTATATTCAAAATCAAAATCACAATCCTGCGCAAGCTCAACAACGAAGCTGCCCTGAAGCGGGGCAAACAGCGTTTCGGGAAGCAGATTCTGCGCAAAGGTAAAGCCCGTCTTGTTGCCGAACGCCATTTTGCAAACGCAGGCAGCCGCGCCGCCCTCCTTAACTACGGAAGCCGCAAGCACGTCGCCGTTTCTGACAGCCTCATAAACGCTCGTCATCAGCGCCATTGCAGCCTTGTAATCGGGCAGTCCGCTTGCCTCGTCAACGGGCACGGGGATTAATTTAACGGTGGAGCCGCTTTCCTTAAACGCGGCGGAAACGGTTTTGGAAGCCTCGCTCATACCAACGGCAAAGGAAACAAGGGTTGGCGGAACGTCAAGCTCGTTAAAGCTGCCGCTCATACTGTCCTTACCGCCGATGGACGGCGTGCCGTATCCGATTTGCGCGGTGATTGAGCCAAGCAGCGCGGCAGCGGGCTTGCCCCAACGCTCGGGCACGTCGTTAAGCCTTTCAAAATATTCCTGGAAGGTAAGCCTTGCCTTTGAAGGGTCGCAGCCCACTGCGGCAAGCTTTGCAAGCGATTCCGTAACCGCAAAGGCTGCGGAATGGAACGGGCTCCAGCGTGAAAGCTTCGGAATAAAGCCGTAAGCCATAACCGTTGCGGTGTCCGTTTCTCCGTGCTCAAGCGGGATTTTTGCAACCATTGCCTCCTCGGGCGTAAGCTGATACATACCCGCATACGGCATATTTACGGTTGCGGCGCCGATTGAGGAATCAAAGCGCTCAACGAGGCCCTTCTGCGAGCAAACCTCAAGGCGCGCAAGGTTAACCTTAAGCGCGGTTGCCTTGTCCATTCCTCTGAGTGCCTCGGGAACGGAAAGGCGGTAGTTTTTATTTTCGTCAACGGCGGAGATGTGCGCCTTTGCGTGCTGAGTAACGCCGTTCGTATTCAGGAAATCACGGCTGATATCAACGATTTTATCGCCCCTCCAGCTCATAACAAGCCTGTTTGTTGAGGTAACGACGGCAACGGGGGTTGCCTCAAGATTTTCCTCGTTTGAAAGGGCAATGAATTTATCAACATCCTCTTTGTTGAGCACAACCGCCATTCTCTCCTGGGATTCGGAGATGGCAAGCTCGGTGCCGTCAAGGCCGTCGTATTTTTTCGGAACTGCGTCAAGGTTAATGTTAAGCCCATCCGCAAGCTCGCCGATTGCAACGGAAACGCCGCCTGCGCCGAAATCGTTGCAGCGCTTAATCATTCTTGCAACCTCGGCGTTTCTGAACAGGCGCTGAATTTTTCTCTCCGTCGGGGGGTTACCCTTCTGCACCTCTGCGCCGCAGGTTTCGATTGAGCTGCTGTCGTGTGCTTTGGAGGAACCTGTTGCACCGCCGCAGCCGTCGCGACCCGTGCGGCCGCCGAGCAGAACGATTATATCGCCCTCCTGCGGAACCTCGCGTATAACGTTTGCCTTTGGCGATGCGCCGATAACCGCGCCGATTTCCATTCTCTTTGCAACGTAGCCCTCGTCGTAAAGCTCGGTTACCTGGCCGGTTGCAAGGCCAATCTGGTTGCCGTAGCTTGAATAGCCCTGAGCCGCGCCGACGGTGATTTTCTTCTGCGGCAGCTTCGCGTCAAGGGTTTCCTCAAACGGGGTGGTTGGGTCGCCGCTGCCGGTAACGCGCATTGCCTGGTAAACATAGGCTCTGCCTGAAAGCGGGTCGCGTATTGCGCCGCCGAGGCAGGTTGCCGCGCCGCCGAAGGGCTCAATTTCCGTCGGGTGGTTATGGGTTTCGTTTTTAAACTGAATCAGCCATTTCTCCTCTTTGCCGTCAATAATAACGGGCGCTTCAATGGAGCAGGCGTTGATTTCTTCGCTTTCGTCAAGGTCGTTAACAAGGCCGCGCTTTTTGAGCACCTTCGTGCCGATGCACGCCATATCCATAAGGCAAACGTCCTTTTCACGCTCGCCGTAAACCTCGTTTCTGATTTCAAAATATTGCTTAAGAGCAGCTTCTATGGCTTCGCTGTATCTTGATTTTTCAACCGTGATTTCATCCAGCTTCGTGGAGAAGGTGGTGTGGCGGCAATGGTCGCTCCAATAGGTGTCGATAACCTTAAGCTCGGTCAGGCTCGGGTTGCGGTCTTCGGTTTTGAAATAATCGCGCACCCAGCAAAGGTCCGCAACGCTCATTGCAAAGCCCATTTCGGCGTGATAAGCGGCAATTTCCTCATCCGTTCTGGAAATAAAGCCCTCAATCCTGACGATATCGGCAGGCATATCCGCGGTGATATCAAGCGATTCGGGAATTTCCTCGCCCGCAAGGCGGCTTTCAACCGGGTTAATAATGTAATTCTTGATTTTGTCAAGCTCCGCGTCCGTGATATTGCCCTTAACGCCGATAACCTTTGCACTTGCAACAATCGGGCGCTCGCCCTGGGTTAAAAGCTGAATGCACTGAGCAGCGCTGTCCGCTCTCTGGTCATACTGACCGGGCAGATATTCGGTTGTGAAATGCTGCCAGCCGTCCTCAAATTTTACCTCGGTGTAAACGTCGTCAAGGTTGGGCTCGGAAAGGATGAGCTTAACCGCTCTGTCAAACTCCTCTCTTGAAAGCCCCTCGGCGTCATAGCGGTTGATAACGCGCAAATCCTCAAGCGCCGTAATGCCGACGTTGGATTTCAAATCCTCAAGGATATGATGCGCCTCAATATCATTTCCGTCCTTCTTTTCAACAAAAATTCGAAAAACCTGTGCCATAGAATTCTCCTTAATTAAGAGTTATTAAAAACTAACGGGTATATAATAACACATCAATTCCGATTTGCATATAGCAAATTTCAATAAAATTATGCCGATTTAACAAAAAATTCTCAAAAAGATAATTTTTGTGCTACAATAGTTGTATATATTTTAGAGGAAGTTTGTTATCACGGGGTAAAATGCTGTGTCTGAAAATACTGATGAAAAAGCGTATGAGGTTGAATTTTTAAACTGCGTGGTTGATAAATCGCAGGATTTCAAGGTTGTTGATGCGGACAGCCATTTTGCGGATTTCACGGGGGTGCACATCTCCAAAATCCACCAGGGCAAGCTGTATCTGCAGGATATTGTCAATCCGCCCGACAGGCAGGCGGTGCTTGAAAAGCTGCGCAAAAAAAGCTCGCCTTATATTTATATGGATTTTGATGTGATTAACAGTAACGGCGATGTGATATTCGTTCACTGCTCCGCGCAGAATGACGACGCCACTCCGCTGTGCCGCCTCGTGTTTGCGGACGTTTCCAAAAGCAGGGAGAAAACCGAAAGGCTAAGGGAGCGCGCAAGCGAAATCAAAAACCTTATTGATTTGGTTGAGGGCGGCGTTTGTGTGTTCTGCGTAACGCCCGATATGCACTTTGAGGCGCGCTATCTTAACGCAAGCTGCTGCCGCCTTTTCGGCACGAGCAAGGAGAGCTACAGCGAACGCGATTATCACCTTGACGATTTGTTTTATGCAGAGGATAAAACCCTTGTGTATCAAGCGATTGGCAGGACTATGGCAACGGGCGAGCCGATTGATTTGGAGTGCAGAATAAAAACCCACAAAAACCAGCTTAGCTGGTGCAAATGCAATGCCGCGGTGCACCATATTGATGAAAACGGCAGCCCCGTTTTCCACGCCGTGTTCACGGACGTTTCCCGCGTTAAGGCGGCGGAGGCAAGGGCGGATAAGGCTTATGACAGGCTTGCAAACATTCTTGAAAATCTGAGCGGCGCCGTGTTCACTTCCGCGGTTGAAAAGCCGTTTAAATGTGATTTGGTCAGCGGTGAACTTCTTTCACATATCGGCTACACGAGAGCGCAGTTTTCGGAGCGCTTCGGCAAAAGCCTTTCCCGTCTGATTGACGGCGACGTGCCTGCGCTTGAGCAGGAAATCAAAACGGAGCTTTTCAGAAACGGCAAATGCACGGTTGAATATACGCTCAATGCAAAGGGCGCAAGGCAGCTTCGCGTGCAGGATTGCAGAAGGCTGATTACGCAGAAGGACGGCTCAATGGTCGTTTTGTGCGAGCTGACGGTAAATTAGGCGGCAAAATGTGAATATTGTATAATTTCGGGCGAAATTCCGCACCCATTTGTCAAATGGAGGCGGGGTCTACGCCCGATTTTTTGTGGAATTTAATGGTTTTTAATTTAGTTTTAATAAAAAAAATATGAACAAATTGTTAAATTCGTCAATGGATTTTTTTCGGCGGTTGCTATAAAATATAATAGAATTATTATCTTATATAGTGGGGCAGCTTGCCCCGCGGACAATATTCTCAACGGGGCTTGGCGGAAAGCCCGAAAAATTTTTATTATAATATTTTAAGATTTTGAAGCAGGGGGTTTTAGAAATGAAAATTAAAGCTTCAAACAAAAGGATAATCAGCCTGCTGCTGGCAATGCTTATGGTGGTCACCTCTGTCGTGCCCGCCTTCACTGCCTTTGCGGACGAGGATGACGATAACGGCGTTATCGGCCTTTATAAGGTTGAGATATTCTATGAAAACGGCACTCTCGTTCCGGACACGGATATTGATCCCGAAACGGGCGAGGAGGTTGAGCACATCGAGTATATGACGGAGGGTGATAAGGTTCAGTTTACCTATAACCCCATCGATTGCGTGCTTCCCGATAATGGCTATTATAAGTGGAGCAGCGATACTCCCACCGTATGCGACGTTACGGAGGAGGGCGTTGTTCGTGCGTTTGACTCTTCAAAGGGCGCGGCTGTAAGGCTCTGGCTTGATAACGAGGTTGCTGCAGTTCCCGTAGTCGGCAGCGCTATGAAATCCGTTCTTGAAAAGGCGCTGTTCAACGATTACGTTGATTTGGATACTCTTGATTCGGACGGTATCGTTGCAATCGTTGAGGCGGCATTCGGCTCTGATTCTCTGCTCAGCGAGTATGTTGATACATATAAGGGTCAGCTGATTGATTCGTTGCGCGAGTATCTTGATAAGGTGCACACCGTTATTTCCTGCACTATGTATAACGGTGACGGCGAAGCTATTGCAGTTGACAGCTTTAACGTTGTTGTTAACCGCTCAACCGCCGTTTATGCGGATTTCATTCCTAACGGCACACATATCACAAACAAACAGGATATTCCCACCACTGTTGCAAAGGGCTCCGAGGTTCAGCTCTATGCCTGCACAACCCCCACCAGGCTTCATATGGGTGTAATCTATTCCGTTAAGAGCACCTCGCTTTTCACGGAGGGCAAGGTTATTGCAACCGTTAATGACGACGGCCTTGTCAGCTTCAAAAACACCGGCACGGTAACAATTCTCGTTTCTCCGGATACGGAGGGCTTCATTGAAAACCTGCTGAAATACGTAAACTACGTTTATGCCCTTGAAAACACCGGGCTTGTTGACACGGGCGATATTGCGGACGTGCTTATTAACTACGTCGGCCTTGATATGAACCGCACCGTTTTAATGGGTGTTCTTGACGCAGCGTTTATCATTAAGGATATTGCGGGCGACGCGGCAGACCCCGTTCAGCTTTCCGCAACCGCGGTAAAAATTATTGCAAATATTATTCTTCAGTTCACGACGAACGATTCCATTACCTTCACCGTCGTTGACGGTCAGCCCGTTGAAAGCTTTAAGCTCAGCACCGGACTCACAGTTAAGGAGGGACAGCAAACCAAGGCATCAATCACGGAATACACACCCGTTGCGGCAGATTTGTCCGATGTTGTGTGGACCTCGGACGACCCGAGCATCGCTTCCGTTGACCCCGTAACGGGCGTTATCACAGGCCGTGACGCGGGCGAGGGCGATGATGACAGCCCGCTTCAGAAAACCGTAACCATCCGCGCAACCGCGGGCAACGGCGTAACGAACCATACGGAAGTAACCGTAACCCGAAAGGCGGGACGCTATATCTCCGATTTGGAGGTAACGCTTGATTATGATGAAATCACAATCGGGCAGGATGAATATGCACATTACACCGTTTATCCCGCAAGGGTTGCCTCTGCGAAGAATCTCTACGTTGTCTGGGGCATTTTAACGGGCTATGACGAGGAGGGCAACCCAACCTATGAATGGGCGGTTGACCCGTATTATGAAAAGGATGAAAACGGCGATTTCCTCTATGACGATAACGGCGAATTAATTCTTAACGACGGCAGCGTTACCAACGGCAGCGGCAGAATTGACTATCTCGGCCACTATTATGCGGATGCGGGCGGCGAATGCACGATTGCCTGCCGTGCGTTTACGGGCTATGACGTAAGCGGCACCTCAAGGGTAACGGACTTGCTCGGCGATGATTTCTATACTATCTCGGAAAAAATCACAACCGTAACCATTCCGAACGGCAAGCCCGTTGAAAGCATTGCGCTTTCCGCGGTTGACGTAACCAGCGGCGGCACGCTTAAAACGAACACCTTTGAGCTTAACGGCGAGGTGCATCAGTATGCAACCGTTAAGAAGGGCGCGCTGGACGGCTATTGGCTTAACGGCGTTGTTGCAAAGGCAGAGGTAAGCCCCGCTGACGCAACCAATAAAACAGTAACCTGGTACATTGACAACACTGACGTTTTCGAGCTCGTTGACCAGAACGACGAGGCAAACACCGTTAAGGTAAGAATGAAAGCCAACCAGGAATACGCAAGCACGGTTAACGTTTATTGCGTTTCCAACGACAGGGCGGCAACCAGCCAGGTTTTAACCGTTTCGGTCGTTAAGAATTACGTAACGGGCAACACGATTGACGGCGATAATATCGGCGTAACGAACGGCGACGTTCAGCACGTAACCCATACCTTAACCTTTGACGGCAGCAGCGACGGCACTCGCCAGGCGTGTTATGCCGCAAACTGGTATACTGCAGACCCTGATATCGCAACGGTTGTCAGCGTTGACGAGGACGGCAATGCGGTTATCAAGGGCAACGACGTCGGCACGACGACGCTTTACAGCGTATCGGCGGACGGCTGCTATGAGGATACGGCAATCGTAACCGTTTATCCCGATAAGAGCACGCTTTCGGAGGTTATCACGCTTTGCGAAAAGACGGTAATCAAGAAAACTCCGGAAAATGCGGTTGATTTCAAAAACTATATGAGAAAGCTCTCATATTGCTATTATCTGCTTAACGAGGAGCCGATGGCTTCCCAGACGGTTGTTGACACCTATTGCTCGGATTTGCTCTATGCCTTCTATAAGCTCGGCGGCTTCGTTGACCTTATGGGCATTGAAATCGTGGACGAGAACGGCAATATTATTGACGACCATATCAGTGTTAACGTTGAAACCTCAAATTACACGAAAACAAGCTATGAGCTCGGCTATAAACTCATTCCGAAAACGGGTATGTATAAGTCCATCAGCTGGACCTCGTCGGACGATAAGGTTAACGTTGACAGAAGCGGTAAGTGCACCCCGTCCTCAAACAAGGCGTGCAGCGCGCTCATCACCGTAACGGCGGAGGACTACGTAGGCAACGTTGTAACGGACAGCGTTTATATTTCCTTTGCAAAAACGCTTGCAACGGGCGTAAGTATTTCCCCGAGCGAGATTATCGGCGGCAAGGCGGGCGAAACCCAGCAGCTCACCGCAACGGTGCTTCCTGCAGGAACGCTTGGCATAGGCGGCGCTGACGTTACGGGCGTGCTTTGGTCCTCAAGCGATGAAAGCATTGCAACGGTTGATTCAAGCGGCGTCGTTACCTTCATTTACGGCGGCGACTGCATTATTACCGCAACGACTATTGACGGTGGCTTCTCAACGGGAATTCACGTTAACGTCGTAACTAATTACGACAGGCTTAACGAGCTGATCGGAACCTGCGAGGGCTTATCGCTCAGCGCGGAAAACTATTATCCCGATTCATACGAAACCTTTACAACCACCCTTGCGCGCGCAAAGGTTATGGTTGCAAATAACGCATCAACTCAGCCTGAGGTTGACGAGATGTATAACGCGCTTGACGCGGCTTATAAGGGGCTCAGAAAGTATAACTTCATTCAGAAGGTAACGCTCTGCGTTGAAAACGAGCCCGTTTCAAATTACTATCAGTACGATTTATCGCTGCTTAAGGAAGGCGTTTCATATAAGAACGCAGAGCTTCCGCTCAAGATTCTGCTTTCCCCGAATAACGGCTCCTATGCTTCCGTTAAATGGGAATGCACCACTTCAAAGCCTGATGAGGATTTGATTTCCGTAACCTCAGCGGGCGTTGCAAGCCCAACGCAGAATAAGAGCTGCTGCGGCGAAATCAAGTGCACCTTAACAGACCATTTCGGCAATGAATATTCAGACACGGTTTGGGTTTCCTTTGCTTTCGTTCCCGTAACCTCAATTGAGTTCAGCGAAAGCGCAATCACGGGCAGCATGGGCACCACTCATCAGATGACCTACACCATTCAGCCCGACGGCACCTCGCTGTTCCACATCGGCTCCGCAAGCTTAACGGACGTTGTTTGGGAAACCGATGACGAGAGCATTGCAACGGTTGACCAGAACGGTCTCGTAACCTTCGTAAGCACAGGCCAGACCACCGTAAGGGTAACGACTCTGGACGGCGGCTTCACCTCGGAATGCTCAGTTTCAACCGAGGGCGACAGACGTGCGCTCAGCCAGGCGATTGAAACCTATTCAACCGTTAATTATATGGATTACACCTATGCTTACGGTACGGCGTTCAAGGAGGCTTACGACGAGGCGGTTGCCGCTCTTACGGACAGCACGCTTGATCAGGACGGCATTGATGCCGCAACTGCAAAGCTCACCCGCAGGGGCGAGGCGCTTGCAGGCCACGAATTCGTTCAGGCGGCAACGGTTAAGCTGAATTACGATAATCAGCTCAATTCAATTTCGGGCTATAACTCAAAGGGCACGGGCTCGGTGAGCGACAGCGCTTCGGCTTACACCTATAAGTCAACGGGCACGGTTTATTCCTCAAGAGTAATTCTTACGGGCTATGTTGATTCCTCAACCTCCTCAAACTATAAATCTGTTACCTGGGAGATTGTTGAAAAGTCCGATAACGCAAACGTTTCGATTTCGAATAATCAGATAACCGTTGAGCAGAACGGTGCTGACCGCAGCGCCAAAACGATGCTTAAGGTAATCGCCACGGATTATTACGGCAGAACGGTTGAAAGAATTATCAGAGTTGTTGTTGCAAAGAAGGTTGTAACGGGCATTTCAATCAGCAGAACCAGCTTCTCCTCGAAGGCTAACGGCGGCACGGTAACGCTCACCGCAACCATTACGCCAAGCGACGCTAAGGTTGATGAAATCCTCTGGTATTCAAGCGATGAAAGCATTGCAACGGTTGTTGACGGCGTTGTAACTCCGCATAACAGCGGCACGGTTATCATAACCGCGGAAAGCTATGACGGCGGCTATACCGCAACCTGCACCGCAACCTTCACGGCTGATTTCACAAGGCTTGCAAGTCTTTATACGACGTATAAGGATTTCTATGATGAAAATAAGGATTTAAAGATTTACACAAACGATTCTCTTGAAAACCTCAATATTATGCTTGAGCAGACCAAGGCAATGCTTGACGCTACCACGGCAAATCAGGCTGATATTGACACGATGGCTGAAAACCTGCGCGCGGCGTATGACGGGCTTGTAAAAATCGTTGGCCTTTCAACGATGGAAATCGTCGTTCCCGAGCAGGATAACGTAACAGTAGTTACGGACGGCTATGCAAGATATTCGGGCGCCTCAATCAACGGCGCAACAATCGGCCTCAGGGCAGACGTTCCGAGCAACGTTTCGGGCTCAATCAGCTTTGAGTGGAGCGTAACGGGCGACAATCTCACGATTGATTCAAACGGCGTTGTAACTCACGATACGGCAACCGCCTCTTACGGCACCGTAACCCTCGTTGCAAGCGACGAGCTCGGCAACACGGCAAGGGCTTATTACAACGTTTCCTTCGTAAGAATCCCCGTAACTGCAATCAGCTTCGAGGATTATAAGGACGGCTACGTTTACGGCGCGCCCACAACCTCAACGCTCGTTATCCCGACGTTAACGGGCAGCAAGGTCGGCACCGGCAGCACGGTTTATGACCCAAGCATTATTGATTGCACCTTCACAACCGCAAATCCCGAAATTGCAACGGTTGATAACAACGGTATCATCACCTTCGTTTCTTACGGCGAAACCACGATTACCGCAGTTGCAAGGGACGGCGGCTTAAGCGCAACGCTCACGGTTTATACCTCAAATGATACGATTGCACTTGAGCAGCTCGTTGAGGATTATGCAAGCGTTGATTATATGGATTATGAGTATGATTATGGCACCGCGTTCCATAATGCTTACGTTGCGGCGCAGGCAGTGCTTGCCGATTATCATGCATCGCAGTTCACGATTGATAATGCGGCAACAGACCTGCAGACGGCTTATAACAGCCTTGAGGGTCATCCGTTCATCGGCGCAGAGAACGCTCAGATTCTCGTTAACGGCGAGGCTTACGTTGACGGCAGAGATTATCTGAAGGATGCAAATAATCAGATGTTCATCAGCGCAACCTATCCCGAGGGCGCAATGATTACCTCCGCAGAGCTCACCTATAACAGCGAAACGCTGGATGGCGTAACCGCTTCCTACGATGAGTCAACGGGCGTTATCACCGTAACGAAGAATGCGGACGCTTCTTCGGGCACGATAACCGTAACCTACACGCTTGTTGATTACTACGAGCGCACGACGGCTATCACAAAGACCGTTAGAATTGTTGATGACGTTCAATTCATTAACGATTTCAACTTCGTATACACCAACGAGAACAACGAGGTTGTTGAAACCTCAACTCAGGTAACCTATAAGCCAACGGTGCTTTCCTACAGCTCGCTTCAGCTCGGCGTTGTAACCTATCCCGAGGGTGCGGAGGATTATACCTCCATTTCCTGGAGCGGCAGCAACAGCTATATGTCGGTAAGCAGCACGGGTCTCGTTTCAATGGGCAGAGCGTCCGTAAGCACGAGCACCTACACGCTTCAGGTAACCTGCACGATTACTCTCACTAACGGCGATACGATAACCAAAACCATTCCTGTAACCTTCTCAAGATAACGAAAGGGGGCGTAATAATTGAATAAATCCCTGAAAAAGAAAGTTTCGTTATTTATGGCGCTCGTACTTGCGCTCTGCGCCCTTTCGGGTTACAGCTTTGCAAATGCGGATACACTTATCGGAATTAATTTTGCAAACTTTCCCGATGATGCGTTCAGGCAGGTTATCGCCGATTATTATGATTCAAACGAGGATGGCTATCTCAATGAGGCGGAGATTGCGGCAATCACCACAATCCCCCTCACCGCCTATGCGGAATTTGAGATTGAAACTCTTAAGGGTATAGAGAATTTCACCTCGCTGAAAAGCCTTTATGCGGGCGACCTCGGCATTGAGGATGCCTCTGACCTTGAGGGCTTAACCTCGCTGCAGACACTCGTTATTAACGGAAACAATTTAACGAGCCTTGATATTTCGGGCAACACGGCGCTCAAAACGCTCAAGTGCATGGCAAACAGCAATCTCACAACCCTCACGCTGAACACGGCGATTGAGGATTTGCAGTGCGATAACTGCTCAATTGCGGCTATGAATCTTTCCGCCTGCACTAATCTGAAAAAGCTGATTTGCCATAATAACGAGCTGACTGAGCTTAACCTGCTCACAAATATCAATCTTGTTGAGCTCAACTGCGCTGCAAACCATCTGGCTTCCCTTGATTTATCGGGCAACTCCCTGCTCAGGGAAGTTACCACAAATTATATGGTCGGCGACCAGACGGTTTCCGCTTCGGCAACCTTCGTCGGCAAGGACCTTTATATTCCATATAATAATGTTATATATAATAAGCTGATGAATTCAAATATTCCGAATCCCGACCCCGACGCGGACGAGGAGGAGCTTTACACGGGCTATGACAATAACGTTAAAGCCTTTAAGTTCACGGAATATGAGCTGCTTGAAACCGGCATTATTTATGAATATGACGTAAGCGCGGGCGATTCCGAATATATGAGCGTTCACGTAAGCGTTGATAAGAATTTTTATCGCGTAACCTATTCAACCGCTCAGAACGGCATGCTGATTGATTATAATTACGTCAACAGCGGCGGCAGCAGCACGGCTCCCGATTTGCCGGAAATGCCTGATGGCGCAGTGTGCGGCAGCTGGAGCGGCGCAACCACGAACGTTACGGAGGACAGGGATCTCTATCCCGTATGGAATTCGCAGCATCAGTATGCTTTAACGAGCTTTGCAAATCATATTGCTTCGGGCACCTGCACCTGCTGCGGAATGGGTGCCGTTGCAAGGTTTGATGATTGCATTAATGCCGTTTCGGGCGATGCAAATTATTATCTGATGCTTGATGCAAATCTTGACGGCGTTATAAATGCCCGCGATTTGTCCATCCTGCTCAATAAGAACTAAATTAAAAAAGGATGCTCAGAAATGAGCATCCTTTTTTAGTGGTCAGTGGTCAGTGATCAGTCAGAGGTTGCTGCGCTCCGATTGTATTTTCACTGGTAACTAGCCACTAAAAAAGAGAGGCAATGCCTCTCTTTTTTACTTCATATTCTTATACGGCTTCTTTTTCTTAACCCAGCCTTCCTTATTAACCTGCTTTGCGCGGGCAACGGAAAGAGCCTCTTTCGGAATATCGTCCGTAATCGTTGAGCCTGCTGCAATGTATGCCATGTCGCCAACCTCAACGGGGGCAATCAGGTTTGTGTTGCAGCCTATAAATGCACCGTCGCCGATTGTGCAGCGGGATTTGTTTTTGCCGTCGTAATTGCAGGTAACGGTGCCGCAGCCGAAGTTAACGTTTGCGCCAACGTCGCTGTCGCCTATATAGGTCAGGTGCGCGCTCTTCGTGCCCTCGCCGACGATTGAGTTTTTAACCTCAACGAAGTTGCCGATATGCACGCCCTTCTTAAGCACGGAGCCTGCTCTTACCTTAACGAAGGGGCCGCAGTCAACGCCGTCCTCGACCGTTGAATCAAGGATTTTGCAGTTGTCCAGAATAACGCCCGTGCCGATTTTTGAATCCTTAATATATGTATTCGGGCCGATAACGCAGCCCTCGCCGATTTCCGTGTTGCCAAGGATAATCGTGTTCGGCAAAATTCGGGTTGAATTGCCGATTTTAACGTTTTTGCCAATCATAACGCCGTCTGTGCAGGGAATGTCAACGCCAACCTCAATCATCAGCCTGTCAAAAATGCGGTCGCGCATAAGGGTATTAAGGTCTGCAAGCTGGCGGTGGTCGTTTGCGCCGAGCGTGGATTCGCTGTGCTCGCAGATGTATGCGCCCTTGTTATCGCCGTTTCTGATAAGCACCTCAAGCGCGTCGGTCAGATAGTATTCCTGCTGCGCGTTATCGTTTGTGATGTTGTTGATTGCATAAAGCAGCCCCTTGCCCGTAAACCAGTAGGTGCCCGAATTGATTTCGTCAATTTCCTTTTCGCGCGGGGTGGCGTCCTTTTCCTCAACGATTCTCAGCAGCGTGCCGTTCTTATCTCTGATGATTCTGCCGAAGCTGAACGGGTCGTCAACCTTTGCGCTGACGAGGGTAATCGCATTCGAATTTCCCTTGTGGTAATCAAAGGATTTTGTGATTGTGTCCGCATCCATAAGCGGGCCGTCGCCGTTCAGGATAAGGATATCGTCGTCATAATGCCTGCTGATGAAATCCCTTGCCTGCATAACTGCGTGGCCGGTGCCCAGCTGCGGCTCCTGCAGCGCGGTTTTAATGTTTTCGTCAAGCGTTTTAAGGTGCGCCTCAACCACCTCGTGGCGGTAACCCGTGATAACGCAGATATCCTCAATTCCCGCCTCCTTAACAGCGGAAACCACGTAGTTAATCATCGGCTCAAAAATAACCTCGCACATAACCTTAGGCTTGTCGCTCTTCATTCTCGTTCCCTTGCCGCCGGCAAGGATTATTGCACATTTCATAGGTATTCCTCCGGAATAAGCTGAATTGCACTTCGTGCAGCTAAATTCATTCTGAGCTAAATTGCGCTTGTGCAGCTAAAAGCTTTTAGCTTGCCGCCGGCAAACTTCACTTAACCGTAAGGTTAAATTTAGCTCGCCGCAAGGCGAAATTAGCTATGGGAAGCTTTTTGCTTCCCATTCATTATGCACTATTTTGTGCTTTTTTTCAACTATAAACCGCAGTTTTTAATAAAATATTAAAAGTATTAAAAAATATTTGTATTTTACAATTATATATGCTATAATGTATCCGCATTATACTAAGCTTCTTTAAATAAAGCGGCTTGTATGTATCTCAAATGTGTAAATTATTTAGGGAGGTAATTCCAATGGCAAAGAAGTATTGTTACCTGTTTTCAGAGGGTAACGCTAACATGAGAGAGCTTCTCGGCGGTAAGGGCGCAAACCTTGCGGAAATGACCAATATCGGTCTTCCCGTTCCTCAGGGTTTCACTATTTCAACCGAGGCTTGCACACAGTACTATGAGGATGGCAGAGAAATCAATCCTCAGATTATGGCTGAAATCGAAGAGTACATCGTAAAGATGGAAGAAATCAACGGCAAGAAGTTCGGCGATAAGGAGAATCCGCTTCTCGTATCCGTTCGTTCTGGTGCTCGCGCATCAATGCCCGGTATGATGGACACCATCCTTAACCTTGGTCTTAACGAAGAGGTTGTTGAGGTTATGGCTGAAAAGTCAGGCAATCCTCGTTGGGCTTGGGACTGCTACAGAAGATTCATCCAGATGTATTCTGACGTAGTTATGGAAGTTGGTAAGAAGTATTTCGAGGTTCTTATCGACGAAATGAAAGAGAAGAAGGGCGTTACTCAGGACGTTGAGCTTGACGCTGACGACCTTAAAGAGCTTGCAAATCAGTTTAAGGCTGAGTATAAGAGCAAGATCGGCGCTGATTTCCCGACTGATCCTAAGGAGCAGTTAATGGGCGCTGTTAAGGCTGTATTCCGTTCTTGGGATAACCCGCGTGCAAACGTTTATCGCCGCGATAACGATATTCCTTATTCCTGGGGTACTGCCGTTAACGTACAGGCTATGGCATTCGGTAATATGGGCGATGATTGCGGCACGGGCGTTGCCTTTACCCGTGACCCCGCTACGGGCGCAAAGGGCCTCTTCGGCGAATTCCTTACAAACGCACAGGGCGAGGACGTTGTTGCAGGCGTTCGTACTCCTATGCACATCTCAGAGATGGAGCAGAAGTTCCCCGAGGCTTTCGCTGAATTCACAAAGGTTTGCTCAATTCTTGAGAATCATTACAGAGATATGCAGGATATGGAGTTCACCGTTGAGCACGGCAAGCTCTATATGCTTCAGACCAGAAACGGCAAGAGAACCGCACAGGCTGCTCTTCAGATCGCTTGCGACCTCGTTGACGAGGGTATGAGAACTGAGGAAGAGGCTGTTGCTATGATCGATCCTCGTAACCTTGATACTCTTCTTCACCCGCAGTTTGACGCAGCTGCTCTTAAGGCTGCAACTCCTATGGGCAAGGGTCTCGGCGCTTCTCCGGGTGCCGCCTGCGGTAAGGTTGTATTCACTGCTGATGATGCTGTTGAATGGGCTGCAAAGGGCGAAAAGGTTGTTCTCGTTCGTCTTGAGACTTCACCTGAGGATATCACAGGTATGAAGGCTGCTCAGGGTATCCTCACAGTTCGCGGCGGTATGACTTCACACGCTGCCGTTGTTGCTCGTGGTATGGGTACTTGCTGCGTATCCGGCTGCTCAGACATCGTTATGGATGAGGAAGCTAAGAAGTTCACTCTCGCAGGCAAGGAATTCCACGAGGGAGATTATATTTCAATCGATGGCTCAACCGGTAATATCTATGACGGTATTATCGCTACCAAGGATGCTGAAATCGCAGGCACCTTCGGCAGAATTATGGAATGGGCTGATAAGTACAGAGTTCTTAAGGTTCGCACAAATGCAGATACTCCGGCAGACGCTAAGAAGGCTCGTGAGCTCGGCGCAGAGGGCATCGGCCTTTGCCGCACAGAGCATATGTTCTTTGAAGAGGACAGAATTGCTGCATTCCGTGAGATGATCTGTGCAGATACAGTTGAGGAAAGAGAAGCTGCTCTTGATAAGATTCTTCCTTATCAGCAGGGTGACTTTGAGGCTCTTTATGAGGCTCTTGAGGGCTGCCCCGTAACTATCCGCTTCCTTGATCCTCCTCTCCATGAGTTCGTTCCTACCGAGGAAGAGGACATTATGAAGCTTGCTGACGCACAGGGCAAGAGCGTTGATGATATCAAGGCTATTATTCAGGGTCTCCACGAGTTCAACCCGATGATGGGTCACCGCGGACTTCGTCTTGCAGTAACATATCCTGAAATTGCAAAGATGCAGACCAAGGCTGTTATCCGCGCTGCAATCAACGTTCAGGCTGCACATCCGGATTGGAAAGTATGCCCTGAAATTATGATTCCGCTTGCTTCTGACACTAAGGAGCTCAAGTACGTTAAGGATATCGTTGTTGCAACTGCAGATGCAGAAATCGCTGCTGCAGGCTCAGATATGAAGTATGAGGTTGGTACGATGATTGAAATTCCTCGTGCTGCTCTTACTGCTGCTGATATCGCTAAGGAAGCAGAGTTCTTCTGCTTCGGCACGAACGACCTTACTCAGATGACCTTCGGCTTCAGCCGTGATGATGCAGGTAAGTTCCTTGATGCTTACTATGATGCTAAGATTTTCGAGAACGATCCGTTTGCTAAGCTTGATCAGGATGGCGTTGGCCAGCTGATGAAGATGGCTGTTAAGAACGGTAAGGCAACCCGTCCTGAGCTTCACTGCGGCATATGCGGTGAGCACGGCGGCGATCCGAGCTCAGTTGAGTTCTGCCATAAGATCGGCCTTGATTATGTATCCTGCTCACCCTTCCGCGTTCCGATTGCACGCCTTGCCGCTGCACAGGCTGCTATTGCTGAAACCGCTGCTAAGAAGGCAGAGGAGGAAGCAAGCAAGGAAGAGATTGAGGCAAAGATTAATGCTGCAAGAGAAGCGCTTCAGGAGGCTGCAACGAAGCTTCAGGGCGCAACCGCTAACGCTGCAGAGGAATTAAAGGATTTCCTTGCAAAGAGCGCAAAGAGCATTAAGGCCGGCTGGGAAGAAGCAAAGAAAACCTACGACGCTGAATAATCTCGGTAAATAAAAATTATGAAGTCGGCTCTGCCGACTTCATTTTTTATGCCCGTTTATCAGTGCCGCCGGAATATGCTTATTTTGTCAGGTTTAACAAGTTGACATTGCGGCGTTTATGTTGTATTATATATAATATATAAATTATATTATGGAGCAGTATATACTTTTGCGAATTTTCTGCGGTTTGAGGTTCGGCTATGTATGAGCGTTTTTTTAAGCGAATAATTGATATCGTGCTGTCGTTTGCAGCGCTTATTGTGCTTTCGCTGCTTTATTTAATTTTAATAATTGCAATCAAGCTTGATGACCCGGGCCCAGCCTTTTTCACGCAGGAGAGAATCGGGATACATAAAAAGCATTTCACGCTTCATAAATTCCGCTCAATGAAAATGTCCACCCCGCATGACGTGCCCACTCATCAGCTTGAAAATCCCGAGCAGTATATAACGAGGGTCGGCAGATTCCTGCGCAAATCCAGCTTTGACGAGCTGCCGCAGATTTGGGATATTTTCGTCGGCAATATGAGCATCATCGGCCCGCGTCCTGCGCTCTGGAATCAGGATGATTTGGTTGCCGAGCGCGATAAATACGGCGCAAACGACGTTAAGCCCGGGCTCACCGGCTGGGCGCAGATTAACGGTAGGGATGAGCTTGAGATACCCGATAAGGCAAAGCTGGACGGTGATTATACCGCAATCTTAAAGCAGGGCGGCTTTAAGGCGTTTGCGATGGACGTGCGCTGCTTCTTCGGCTCAATCTCAAGCGTGTTCAAAAGCGAGGGCGTTGTTGAAGGCGGCACGGGACGAATATTAGAGGAAGAGTATGAACGAGTATATAAAAAGTGATTTGTACAGGTATACCGGCAAAACCAACGCTGCGTCTTTTGTGATAATATATTTAAAAAACAAAGCCTTTAGATATCAGGTTGCATTTAGGCTTTGTCAATCTCGAGGAATCAGCAAAGCGATAGGCATTGGATTATATGCGCTTTCAAGCAATCAGTACAACAAGATCGGACTAAATGCCAAAATAGGATATGGGCTTTATATTGGTCATAATGGTCCTGTAGTTATTAGCTCAGAGGCCAAATTGGGAAACAATGTGAATTTATCACAGTTTACAACTATTGGAGCAAATGACGGCTCAGCTGCTACTATAGGTAACAATGTATATATCGGTCCGGGTGTTTCGATAGTTGAGGATGTTATAATAGGTGATAATGTAACAATCGGGGCGGGTTCTGTAGTTACAAAAAATATCCCTGATAATGCTACTGCCGTGGGAAATTATGCTAAAGTAATTAATTATAATAATCCCGGCAGGTATATCAATAACAAATGGGAAACAAATGATATTTAAAAACTATTAAAACTACAAATATGAAATACTTAATCATCACAAATCATTCATATATGCTTTATCAGTTTCGCTTAGAGCTTCTCGAAAAGCTTCAGGAAAGCGGTGAGGTCGTTATCAGTATGCCGTTCGTCGGGCATCAGGAGGATTTTGCCGCAAAGGGCTTTAAATGTATTGAAACTCAGGTAGACCGCAGGGGCATTAATCCGATTAAGGATTTAAAGCTTATTGGAACTTACAGAAAAATCCTGAAGCAGGAAAAGCCCGATAAGGTAATAACCTATTCAATAAAGCCGAATATCTATGCAGGGCTGCTTTGTGCAGGAATGAATATTCCGTATTTCGTAAACGTTCAGGGCCTCGGCACTGCGTTTCAGAGCCGCGCAATGGCTGCGGTTGCAACCGCAATGTATAAAGCGGGTGTAAAAAAGGCGCGCACGGTTTTATTTGAAAATCAGGCGAATGCGGATGAGTTTGTTAAACGCGGCATCATTTCTAAAGAAAAAGAGCTTGTGCTAAACGGCGCAGGCGTTAATCTTGAAAAATATAAATATCAGCCCTATCCCTCGGAGGAGCAAGGAATTCATATTCTTTACCTCGGCAGAATAATGAGGGAAAAGGGAATGGATGAAACCTTTGCCGCGATGAAGGCAATCAAGGAAAAGTATGGCGATAGAGTCGTTTTTGACGTTGTGGGTTTCTTTGAGGATGAATACGAGAGCGCGGTTAATGAGCTTGCGGATAAGGGCGTAATAAGGTTTCACGGCTTTCAGGAGGATCCGAAGCCGTTTTACGCAAACGCGCACGCCGTGGTGCTTGCAAGCTACCACGAGGGTATGAGCAACGTTTTGCTTGAGGCGGCGGCAACGGGCAGGGCATTGATAACGACGGACATTCCCGGCTGCCGCGAAGCAGTTGAGGACGGAGTAACGGGCTTTCTTTGCAGAAAGCAGGACACAGCCTCGCTGATAAGCGCTATGGATAAATTTTTAAGCTTGTCGGCAGAGCAGCGAAAGGCAATGGGCACCGCCTCCCGTCGCAAAATCGAATCCGAATTTGACAAACAAATAATTGTGCAAAAAATAACAAAGAGGCTAATTGAGGGGTAATTAAAAATATGGTTAAGGTGTTGCACGTTTTTCATCATATGGGAAATGGCGGAATAGAACATTTTGTTATGGACAATTATCAAATGATGGATAAAAAGGTTCCGCAGATAGATTATTGATATTATTATTCATTAT
>CAJOJV010000018.1:0-16292 GCA_905234995.1 uncultured Eubacterium sp.
CTATTGTATTAATATCAGCCTTACGGCTGTACTAATCAGTTCAAGAACTCTTTAGCTCTCTCTTCGAACACTTTCGTTCGCAATTACTGCTTTGATACTCTTTCAGTATCGAGTACAGATAAAACTCTTTTGAATCTTATCGGGTTCCTTACTTTCATCGTTGTTTAATTTTCAAGGTCCTTTTCTCCGCTCAATTCCTTGGCTTTCAGGCTCTTGCCTTACTCCCCCTCAATCGAGCGCTCCATAATATTATCACATTCATCAAACATTGTCAACAACTTTTTTTGGGAAAATTTGATGTTTTTTTGATTTCGACATTTTCAACAAAATTTTTCAGTTGCATTTATTAATTTTATTTGATATAATGTCTATACTTTACAAATAAGGCAATTTCTATATTAATAATAATTTATTACATTTTATTACGGAGGTGAGATAATGCCAATCAGAATTGATGACGAGCTGCCCGCAAAGCAAAGCTTAGAGCTTGAAAACATATTCGTTATGAGCAACAAGCGCGCGGACATGCAGGACATCAGACCCCTTAACATTATTATTCTTAACCTGATGCCGACAAAAATTGAAACGGAAACGCAGCTGCTGAGGCTATTATCAAACTCTCCGCTTCAAACGAACGTTGAGCTTTTGCAGGTTGTTTCTCACAAGAGCAAAAACACCTCGCAGGAGCATATGCTTAAGTTCTACAAAACCTTTGATGAAATCAAGGACAACAAATACGACGGAATGATTATCACGGGCGCTCCCCTTGCCGACTTTGAATTTGAGGAGGTTGACTACTGGGAGGAGCTTTGCAAGATTTTCGAGTGGACGAAAACCAACGTATATTCCACACTTCATCTTTGCTGGGGCGCGTTTGCATCGCTTTACTATCATTACGGGCTGCATCCGCACAGGCTTGAAAAAAAGCGCTTCGGTGTATTTGCACACAGAAGCCTTGATTTCACACATCCGCTTATGAGAGGGCTTGACGATATTTTCTACGTTCCCCACTCGCGCGAATGGGAGCTGAGTACGTCCGACATTGCAATGGTTAAGGATTTGCAGATTATCTCATACAGTGACGTTGCAGGCGTTCACATCGTTTCAGATATGGAATGCCGAAACATATTCATCACAGGGCACAGCGAATATGACAGAAACACCCTTGCCAAGGAATATTTCAGGGATTTAAGCAAGGGTCTTGACATTGACAAGCCTGTGAACTATTTCCCGAACGACGATATAAACCTCGTGCCGCTTATGAACTGGCGCTGCGCGGGCAATCTGATATTCTCGAACTGGCTGAACTATTTCGTATATCAGAAAACGCCGTATGATTTAAGTGAATTATAACAGCTCATATATTTTAAGGGAGGCGCTTCGATGCGAAGCCGCCTCCCCTTTTAATTTATAACTATTTTTCCTAACCCTCAATCTCTTCAATATCGGGATTAAATGAGGGCATTAATTCGAGCTTGAATTTATTTAGCCTGTGAAGGCGGTCAATTCTTTCCTTGGTTTCCTGATTTTCAATTCTCCCCGTTCGGATATACTTATCAAGCTCGGCATAAGTGAAGCCCAGATTATCCTCATCTGTTTTTCCGCAAAGCCCGTCGATCGGAACCTTATCAACGAGTACGTCCGGAAGCCCGAGCGACCTTCCAATCTGCTTCATTTCCTGAACTGTGAGATGTGAGCACGGACTGAAATCTCCTGCGGCATCACCGTATCTTGTTGAATAGCCGACCCAATCCTCCGAAAGGTTGCAGGTGTTTGCAACTCTGCCGTTATGACTCTGAGCAACTGCATACAGGGTTGCCATTCTTACTCTCGGGGGAATGTTGGTAAGCGTCTGAACAGACGGCTCAAACGGAAGTGATGCTTTTATTCCGTCAACTGCAGCCTTAACGTTAATGATATAATGCTTAATTCCGAGATGGCTTACAAGCAGCTTTGCCATATCAATATCAGCCTGCTCGCCATTAGGCATAAGAACGCCGATGACTCTGTCTGCGCCAAGCGCCTCAACGCAGAGAGCGGCAACAATTGAGCTATCCTTTCCGCCTGAGATTCCGACTATCGCATTACAGCCCTTTCCGTTCTTATCAAAAAAATCGCGAATCCATTCAACACATTCATTTTTTGTTTTTACTGCATCAAACATATATATCACCCATTAAATAAACTCAATTACACAGCAATCGTATAATTCACACTATTTATGTTTATTATACAATACTTTTTTAATATTTCAATCATAAATTAAAAAGAAAACGGCATAGCCGAAGCCATACCGTAATCTGTAATATTTATTGCATTACGCCGCTTGCGTTGAAGGTGTAGGTTTTGCCGTTAATTTTTCTTGTGGTATTGGCGAGCATTTTGCCGTTTGAATCCATATAATACCACTTGCCACCCGACTTAACCCAGCCTGTTGCCATTGCACCGCCTGAGTTGAAATAATACCAGCAGCCGCCGATTTTCTGCCAGCCCTTCTGCATAACGCCTGATTTATTCATATAATACCAGTTTGAGCCGTCCTTAACCCAACCGGTTGCCATTGCGCCGTTAGCCTTAAGGAAGTACCAATTATTACCATCCTTAATCCAGCCCGTCTGCATTTCGCAGTATTCATCAAAGAAATACCACTTTCCGCCGTCTTTAATCCAACCGTCCTGTGCGATATCGTCAACGATATAATACCAAACGTCGTCCTGCATAACCCAAGGGCTGCCCGGAGTAATGGTGAAAGGAATTTCAAGCTCTGCGCCCATATAGGTAAGCGTGATTGCATATTCCTCTCCCGTTACCCAGAATTCATATTCCTGCATACTTGAAAGTTCTATTTCAAGTGCATCGCCGTTTTCGTCAACGAAGCTGTAAAACTCAATCGTTGCATCAAAGAACGGGATATAAACCTCACTGATTTCAACGTCATAGGTTTCAACGCTGCCGTCCTTATAGGTTACCTCAAGCTGATTACCGAGGGCGCAAACGATTTCATCCTCATAGTAATTATAATAATACATCGTTCCGACGTCTTCCTCATCCTCATAATCAAAGGAGTCAACGAAGCCGTGAGTGTTTTCCTTTACGGTTACGTCGCCGCCGTCAGGGGTGATTACACGCATTGAAGCAACGGGGCTTTCAACTACGGTTACCTCAACGTCGCAGGCAGCTTTGCCCACGAGCAGCGACAGCGTGTAGGTGTTCCCTGCTTCCCAGTGGGAATAATCCTGGTCATCAACAAGCTGAAATTCAACCATATTATAATCGTCGTCAGCAAAAACCAGATAATCAGCATAGTCATCAAGAAATTCATCGTATTCCTGATAATTAATGCAGGTGTAAACGACGGCGCTGTTATCAGAATATGTTACCGTGATGGCGTTGCCTTCCTGATAAAGCGAATCGTTAACGTTATAATAATAGTATTCCTCTTCATCAAAATCATAAAGCCAGTCGCCGCTTGTGTGCTCAACGACGGTTATCGGCTCCTGAGATGAGAACGAAACCGAAACGGGAGTCGGCTTGCTTGCAGCATAAGCTGTAACGTTTACCGTAAGAAGCACCGCCGCAGCCAATATAGCAGATAATAGTTTTTTCATTTTGTTCCTCCTTATGGATTAATACAAGCGCCTGAGGCGTTAAATGTATAAGTTTTATTTCCGATTTTCCTTGATGTGCTTGCAAGCATTTTGCCGCTCGCTTCCATATAGTACCACTTTCCGCCGGATTTGACCCAGCCCGTTTGCATTGCGCCGGAGTTCGAAAGATAATACCAGTTACCGCCGTCCTTAAGCCAGCCCGTAACCATCGCGCCGCTCTTGTTCATATAGTACCATTTGCCGCCGGATTTAATCCATCCCGTCGCCATAGCGCCTGAGCTTGAAAGAAAATACCAGTTTTTGCCGTCCTTGAGCCAGCCGGTCTGCATCTTGCCTTCTTCGTTGAGGTAATACCATTTTTCGCCGTAATAAAGCCAGCCGAAAACAGGCTCGCCGTCTTCGTCGTAGTAATACCAAACGTCGTCAATAAGCTGCCAGCCCGTAAGCTTTTCAGGTTCCGGGTCAAAATTGAAATAAATAATCAGAGGCACACCGCCGCCGTAGCTGAAGGCGTACTGTCCTTTTTCAAGGGCATTTAGCTCCGCGTAAGTGCCGTCAAAGTCAACGTAATTAAGACTGCGGCAGTTTGCAATGAAATAATCCTCAAGCAGCGTTAATGAATTCGGAATTGTAACCGATTTCAAAGAGGTGCAATCGCTGAATGCATAGCTGCGGATAATTTCAATTCCGTGAGAAACAACGATGTTCGTTAAGTTATCATTGCCGCTGAGCGCAGATTCCGCAATCTCCGTTACGGGTAATCCGTTAATCTCGGCAGGAACCGTTAAGTCCGTTTCTTCACCCGTATAGCCGGTAATGATTACTTTGTTATCATCCGTAACGGTGTAAACAAAGCCCTGATAAGTTCCCGTTTCCGCAAGCGCAATAAGCGGGCACGCGGTTATTGCAAGCATAGCCGCAAGAATAACCGACAGTAACCTCTTCATAATAATCCCCCCATTCTGAAAAATATAATTATATTTACAGTAATATTATTGCACACAATGCGTATAAAAGCAATGCCGATTTAGAAGAATCCATTCCACTCTGCGTTCAACCGTAATAAAGATTGCGGAGCTTATGGAGGATGCGCTTTTCTTTTCTTGAAACCTGCACCTGAGAGATATTCAGTTGCTCTGCGGTTTTCGTTTGCGTTAAGCCTTTATAATAACGCAGAATTACAAGCTGCCTTTCCTCCGCCTCGAGCTTATCAAGCAGCTGCAAAACAGACAGGCGATTGAAAAGAGCCTCGCTATCATCAACGGGGATATCAAGCGTTTGCGCGCCGTCCTCCCCCGCACCCTCAATTGAAAGGATTGGGCTGAGCAGATTTAAAACCTCAGCCGCTTCATTAATATCGCAGCAAAGCTCGCCTGCAAGCTCACTGACGGTCGGCTCACGCTGCTCCCTATTCAAAAATGCCTCCCTAATTCGGGAGGCTTTAATTGATTTATCACGAAGCGAGCGGCTGACCTTAACCGCACCGCCGTCACGGAAAAGCAGGCGAATTTCACCCATAATTACCGGCACGGCATAGGTTGAAAAGGCAAATCCCCTGCTCTCATCAAAATTATTGAACGCCTTCATAAGCCCGAGGCAGCCCGCCTGAAACAAATCATCGTATTCAATCCCCCTGCCCCTGAAACGGGCGGCAATAGAATGAACGAGCGGGATATTTCTTTCAATGCTTTCCTTATCCTCAAGAGTTACCATTTTGCCTTGCCTGCAATTCTTTTTGTTAAAGCAACTGTTGTGCCGCTGCCGAGCCTTGAGCGCACCGAAACCTTATCGCAAAAGCTTTCCATAACCGTGAAGCCGAGCCCCGCTCGGTCTGCGCCGCCCGTTGTAAAAAGCGGCATTCGCGCCTGCTCAACGTCGGGAATACCGCAGCCCCTGTCGCGAATTGTAATTCTTACGGTATCGTCCTTAAGCTTTCCCGTTATGTATATATTGCCGCATTTATCGCCGTAGCCGTGGACGATTGAATTTGTTACCGCCTCGGAGACGGCGGTTTTCAAATCCGCTAGCTCCTCAAGCGTCGGATCAAGTGGGGCAACGAAGGCGGAAACCACCACCCTTGCAAAGCCCTCGTTAATGCTTTTGCCAGATATTGTAAGCTTAAATTCATTTTCCATATTTATGCTCCCTTTTCCTGATTTTTAATTTCCTTAATAATTGCAATTCTGCCGAGCCCCGCAAGCTCCATAATCTTTTTAGTCTGCGCGGTTACGTTGCGGATTTCAACGCTGCCGTGATGATTCTGCATTAAGCGAAAGCGCCCCATAACGAGCCCTATACCACTTGAGTCCATAAAGCTGACGTTTTTAAAATCCAGTATCAGATGATTAGGCTTTTTGAAGCTGACGGCATTATCAATCTTTTCCCTTATTGCGGCGGCAGAATGATGGTCGAGCTCTCCTATAAGATAAGCAATCATAAGATTGCCGCTTGATTCTATGGTTACGTTCACGTTTAACACTCCTAAAATGAAAAGTCTGCCATACGAATATAGCAGACCTTAATAAAATATTTTGTTGAAAAATAAAACCTATTTAATTAAATTTCTTATTTCCCGAATTAAATAAAACGAGCCACATATGAGCGTAACCTCGGGATTATTCCCGATTGCTTCCGTGGGGCTTTCGCAGACCTGAACGTCAGAGCAATATTTCAAAGCAATTTTTGCAAGCTCCGCGGCACTCATTGCGCGTGAATTTGCGGGGGTAACGGCAATTATCCTTTTGCACTTAGGCGCGATAATCGAAAGATAGCTTTCAACGTTCTTATCCCTCATCATACCGATGACGGCAACCTCGTTGTTTATAACAGGAGCAAGCGTTTGAGCCGCAGAGGGATTATGCCCGCCGTCAAGCAGAACGCCGTTTAATCGCTCAAGCCTTGCGGGAATGAGCGAGAGGCTTTCGACGGGAGCGAAGCCGAGCTCATTAAGCGCGGCGTTAACAGTTGCGAGATTATTTGCCGCAATGCTCCCCTGCTCGTCAACGCAAACGAGTTTTTTGCACTTCTTTTCAAATATCTGTTCAAGACCTTTATTCGGATATAAAACGCAGGTGCAGTCTTTGCGGAGAATGCCGCTTTTTTCAGCGGCTATTTCTTCAACCGAAGTACCGAGAAAATCGGTATGGTCAAGCGAGATTGACGTTATGACTGCAAGGTTTTCCTTTTCAACGTTCGTTGCATCACCCGCGCCGCCCATTCCGCATTCTATCACTGCATAATCAACGGAATTATCGGCAAAATATTTATACATAATTGCCGTGAGCATTTCAAATTCGGTGCAATCATTATCAGCATATGTGCTGACGTATTCAGCAAATGCCTTTTTGGAGATATATTCGCCATTCAGCTGAATCTGCTCTCTGTAATCAACAATCCAAGGGGAGGTAAAAAGCCCGACCTTGAAGCCGTTTAAAAACAGTGCGTCGGCAATGGTTTTTGCAACCGTGCCCTTGCCGTTTGTGCCCGCAACGTGGATTATTTTAATCTTATCCTGCGGGTTGCCCATTACATTTAACAGCGCTTTAATGCGACTAAGCCCCGGCTTAATGCCGAGGCTTTGCTTTTTTAATATGAAGTTTAAAGCTTCATTATAGTTCATATTATTTACCGAGATTTGCAATTGAATTTTTGATGTTTTCAATCTTTTCCTCAAGCTTTGCAGCGTCCTCACGGTTCTGTGCAACAATCTTTTCGGGAGCCTTATTAACGAAGCCCGGATTATTAAGCTTTTTCATAATGAAATCAAGCTTATCCTGAGCAGCGTCAAGCTCCTTATTGAGCCTCTTTTCCTCAGCGGCAAAGTCAATCAGCTCGCCGAGAGGAATATAGATTTTAGCATCGTCCGTGATTATTGCAACCGTATTGCCGAGCTCTGCAAAGCTTTCGCTTATTTCAACCTCGCTTGCAGAAGCAAGGCGAATGATGAACTGAGCGCCCATATCAAAGGTTTCTTTATAAGAGGTTTCAACATAAACCTTTGCCTTCTTACTCGGCGGAATGTTCATCTCGGCTCTGCGGTTTCTGATAGCGCGGATTGCGTTCATCAGGCGCTCAAACTCTGCCTCATCAGCCGCGAAGCTCAGCGCCTCATCATACTCGGGCCACTTGGAAATCATAACAGCCTCGTCGCTATGCGGGATAGCCTGATAGATTTCCTCAGTTATAAACGGCATAAAAGGATGAAGCAGCTTGAGAATATCCGTGAGAACATAAACAAGAACTGCCTTTGCGTTATCTGCAGCCTTTTCATCATCGCCCTGCAGTCTGATTTTTGAAATCTCAATATACCAATCGCAGAAAACATCCCAGATAAAATCATAGAGCTTCTGAATTGCAATGCCGAGTTCAAACTTTTCAAGGTTTTCGGTAACCTCTTTAGCAAGCGTGTTTGCCTTTGAGATTATCCATTTATCCTCAATAGCAAGGTCAGACGGTAAGCCGTTATACTTATAATCCTCGCCGAGATACATAAGCACGAAGCGCGCAGCATTCCAAAGCTTATTTGCAAAGTTGCGCGAAGCCTTAACCTTATCATCTGAGAAACGCATATCGTTGCCGGGTGAGTTACCCGTTGCAAGCGTGAAGCGAAGCGCGTCTGCGCCGTATTCATCAATTACGAGAAGCGGGTCAATACCGTTTCCGAGGGATTTGCTCATCTTTCTGCCCTGTGCGTCACGAACGAGACCGTGAATAAGAACGGTATCAAACGGAACGTTATCCGTGTGCTCAACGGCAGAGAAAATCATTCTTGCAACCCAGAAGAAAATAATATCGTAGCCGGTTACAAGAGTATTAGTCGGATAGAAATACTTAAGCTCCTCTGTGTTCTCAGGCCAGCCCATCGTGCTGAACGGCCAGAGCGCAGATGAAAACCAGGTGTCAAGCGTGTCGGGGTCCTGATGAAGATGTGCTTTGCCGCACTTCGGGCATACTGTTACGGGCTCTTTGGAAACGATAACCTCGCCGCAGTCCTCGCAATAATATGCGGGAATTCTGTGCCCCCACCAAAGCTGACGGGAGATGCACCAATCCTTGATATTCTCCATCCAGTGATAATAAATCTTATCAAAGCGCTCCGGAACGAACTTAACCTTGCCCTCTTTAACAACGTCAATTGCGGGCTCGGCAAGCGGACCCATCTTAACAAACCACTGCTTGGAAAGCCTTGGCTCAATTGAATTATGGCAACGATAGCAGGTGCCTACGTTGTGGTTATAATCCTCAATCTTGATAAGAGCACCCTCAGCCTCCAAATCCTTAACGATTTCCTTGCGGCACTCATATCTGTCCATTCCGCTGTATTTGCCCCAGCCCTCGGCGATATGGCCGTCGTCAGTCATAACGTCGATAATCTCAAGATTATGGCGAAGACCAACCTCATAGTCGTTCGGGTCGTGAGCGGGAGTGATTTTAACAACGCCGGTGCCGAATTCAATATCAACATATTCATCGGCAACAACGGGAATTTCACGATGAACGATTGGCAGAATAAGGGTTTTGCCGACAAGGTCTTTATATCTTTCATCATTAGGATTAACCGCAACCGCAGTATCGCCGAGCATAGTTTCGGGACGGGTTGTTGCAAGCTCAAGATAGCCGCTGCCGTCCTTAAACGGATAGCGCAGATGCCAGAAGTGACCTGCCTGATCCTCATACTCAACCTCCGCATCGGAAATGGTTGTGCAGCAATGCGGGCACCAGTTAACCATTCTCTTGCCCTGATAGATTAAACCCTTATTATAAAGATTAACGAAAACCTCATTAACAGCCTTTGAACAGCCCTCGTCAAGGGTAAAGCGCTCTCTGTCCCAATCGCAGGAGGAGCCCATCTTTTTAAGCTGCTCAATAATGCGTGACCCGTATTGGTCTTTCCAAGCCCAGGCACGCTCAAGGAAACCTTCTCTGCCGATATCCTCCTTGCTGATGCCCTCTTTACGCATTGCCTCAACAATCTTCGCCTCTGTTGCAATTGACGCATGGTCAGTGCCCGGTAGCCATAAAGCCTCATAACCCTGCATTCTGCGCCAGCGGATGAGAATATCCTGAAGCGTATTGTCAAGCGCATGACCCATATGAAGCTGACCGGTGATATTCGGTGGCGGGATTACGATAGTATAAGGCTTCTTATCCGGGTTTACCTCTGCATGAAAGTACTTATTATCGCACCAGAATTTATAAGTGCGGTCCTCAACCTCCGCAGGGTTATACTGCTTTGCAAGTTCTTTTGCCATATTATTTCATCTCCTAAATAAAAAATCCGCCTCAACAATGAGGCGGATAAACATCCGTGGTACCACTCAAATTGCAGTTGAAAACTGCCGCTCGGTTTCTTAACGCGAAATAACGGAACGGGCTAATTCAGATTTCTCACCCGTTCGGCTCAGAAGCTACCTTCCTTTTCCTTGCCTGCAGCTTTACACCCGCCAGCCGCTCTCTTTGAGGCAGAGGGAAAAATACTCCTCTTCATCAACGCCGTTTAATATTGAAAATATATTAACAAATTAAGATTTATTTGTCAAGCCGAATTACATCGTTACCCCGTTTTTGAAAATAGCAAGGTCAAAATTTCCGAGGATTTCATTTTTCGTCTGAGTGCCTGAGGCAATGCGGATTATTTGCTTGAGCAGCAAATCGGTTGCCTTATCAAAATCAACGCCCTCAAGCAACGCTCCCGCATTAAAATCAATCCAGTTATTCTTTTTATCTGCAAGAGCAGAATTAGTTGCAATTTTCAGGGTGGGCACGGGCGCGCCGAGAGGCGTTCCCCTTCCCGTCGTAAACAAAATCATATGCACGCCCGATGCGGCAAGATTTGTTGTTGAAACGATATCGTTGCCGGGTCCGTACAGCAGGGATAAGCCATTGCTCCTGCAGGGATCTGCATAATCAAGCACGTCTGTAACCACAGCGCTGCCGCCCTTCTGAACGCAGCCGAGGCTCTTTTCCTCAAGCGTTGTGATACCGCCCGCCTTATTCCCCGGGGACGGGTTTTCATAAACCGTCTGTTTATGGCTGATAAAATAATTCTTATATGTATTAATCAGCTTAACCGTTTTATCAAAAACAGATTCATTTTCACTGCGCTGCATAAGCAGATGCTCGGCACCGAACATTTCCGGAACCTCGGTAAGAACTGCCGATCCGCCGCAATGAGTGAGCTTATCAACGATTCTGCCGCAAAGCGGATTAGCCGTAATGCCGGAAAAAGCATCCGAACCGCCGCATTTCAAGCCGATTTTAAGCCTGCTTATGTTAACAGGCTTTCTTTCAAACGAGGAAGCGTAAGCAATAAGCTGCCTAATAAGCGCAATGCCTGCTTCAAGCTCATCCTCTTCATCCTGAGCAACGAGGAATTTAACACGATCATTATTAATCTCGCCGAGAAAAGGAACAAATTCCTTAAGATTATTATTCTCACAGCCGAGAGAAACAATGAGCACAGCGCCTGCGTTCGGATGGTTTGCAAGCGCGGCAAGCGCCTTTTGCGTGTTTTCGCAATCCTCACCCATCTGAGAGCAGCCGTAAGGATGAGTGAGCGCTTTAACGGAGGTTATTCTTTCATCAATAAGCTTCTGAGCCTCAGCTTCAAGACGGCGGCAGAGATTATTAACGCAGCCGACCGTGGGGATAATCCAAAAATCGTTTCTGATTCCAACTTCTCCGTTATCCCTCTCATAACCCATAAAGGTTAAATCCGATATTTCAGGGCTGTATTCATTATCCGATGAGAATGAATACTCGGCATTTTCGTTAAGCAGAGTTTTAAGATTGTGCGAATGGATATGCGCGCCGGCGGAAATATCGCAGACAGCAAAGCCTATCGGATTGCCGTATTTGATAACCCTCTCGCCCTGCTTAATATCCGAAAGGGCTATTTTGTGCCCGAAAGGAATATCGTCAAGAAGAGTTACGCCGTCCGCATTACTGCCCTTTTTCAGTTCTGAGAGAGCAACGGCGCAATTATCCCTTTCGTTTATTTTAAACAGCATATTCATCGTTAATTACCTTTTCAAGCTGAGCCTTAACACCAAGCTCTTTGATACCGTCAAAATATGATTTAACCTTAGCTTCAAAGCCTTCAATCGCCGTTAAATCCTTACCCCAAAGCGCCGTATTTTTCATAATTGCCTCAACGGGGTCGGCGGTTTTATAAGCCTCAGAAGCTGCGGCGAGCACCTCGGGATTATCCTTAATCTGATAATCGTCGCCATTCTCACGGGTGCCGATAAACGCATCGCCCTCAAACCTGCCGTTATAGAAGGTGATAAGCGCAGCAAGACCGAAGGAAAGAAGTGAAGGCGACTTGCCCGTTTTTGCATAATAATCCTTAAAGCTGCCCACACATCTTGCCTTAAACTTTGACACGGAATTAAGAGAAATATCAAGCAGTTTGTGATCAATAAACGGATTATCAAAGCGCTCAAGAACCGAAGCAGCAAAGGATTTCAACACATCCTCGGACAAATCAATCGTAGGAATAACCTCATTGTTAAGGCAAAGATTAATTAGCCCGCTGAACGCCTCATCGTGAAGCATATCGCGCACGATATCATAGCCTGCAAGATAGCCCGCAAGCACGGAAACCGTGTGAGCGCCGTTAAGAATTCTCACCTTGCGCTCTCTGTAAGTCGCAACGTCATTGCTCCAGACAACACCGTCAAAAAGCTTATGAAGCGGGAAAATTTCCTTTGCCTCAGCCTCTCTGCCGCCTGCGGAGATAATCCAGGAATAGAACGGCTCGCAGGCAACCATCAGCTTATCCTCATACCCAAGCCTTTCACAAAACTTATTATAATCATTTGACGGAAAACCGGTAACAATGCGGTCAACAAGAGTTGTGCAGAAAATACAGGTGTTATTAATATAATCGATAAAATCATTTCCAAGCTGCCAGCCGGAAGCATATTTAAGCACGCATTCCTTTAAAACAGCTCCGTTATTTTCAATAAGCTCAACAGGCAGAATAAGAAGTGTGCCGCTTGTGCCGAGCGCCTTAAAACGCTCATAAAGAAGCACGGTCAGCTTTGCGGGATATGTTACATTTGGAGCATCCGAAAGCAAATCGCTTTCCTTATACTCTATACCAGCCTCAGTTGTATTTGATATGAAAACCTGAAGCTCAGGAGCTTTTGCAAGCTCAAGCACCTTATCAAAATCGGTATAAGGACTGATAAATTCGGAAACGCTTGTGATTGTTTTATATTCATCAACAACTTTGCCGTTATATCTGCCGCGCAGAAAAACATTATATCTGCAGTCCTTCTCAAAGAAAGCGGTATTTATGCTTCTTGAAGTCGGCTTAACAAGAACAATGCTTGAATTCATTATTCCCTTTTCATTAGCAAGCTGAATAAAATAATCAGCAAACGCGCGCAAAAAATTGCCCTCGCCAAACTGCATTATTCTTTTTGGAGCAGAAGAAAAATCCTTAATCTCAATATCGGTAATATTCATAAAAGCACACCCGCCGAAGTTTTTATTTAATTATAATACAATTAATAATAAATGCAATAGAAAGCAGAAAAAAAGCTCCCGAATAATGTCGGGAGCTTTATATTTACTTGTACATTGGACTATCCTCGCAATAATTATTTAATCTGAATATTGAAGTTCCTACGCATAGGAATCACCTCGTTCATAAAATAATTATATTCGTATCAGTTATACTAGCCCATTGGAGTTTACCTCACAAAATTATTTGTCACAATATTATATTTTGAAGTTTACCTTCAAGCCCATGCAGGCGGAGCCGATTATATGTAAAATTAAATTTTAATGAACGCCTGTTTGTATTCTTATCATGGGCTCCTGCGATAACTTTTTTTAATCACTTCATAAAGCATGTGCCCGTAATTATTTAACATAATTCTGCCGACACTAAATATCCGTTATACTACCCGAATACCTTGCAGGCGTTTGTCTGAACAGGTTCTAATACCATGGGACAAATGCCTCCTTATTAAATTTTGAACTTTTATGGTTATCTACTGTTCTTTTCAACAACCTCTCTTAAGTTCAATTTCATATTAGCACATTCTTTAGCAATTGTCAATAGTTTTTTTTAACATTTTTATATTTTTTTGTAAATATTATACAAGGCTTTCATTTTTTAACTCAACATTATTTTAAAATAATAATTTATAATACAGGCAAAATATTACTATTGACGAAACGGCGCACAAATATTATAATTAAAGCACACAGGAGGTACAAATTTATGAGCAATGAGGAAGAATACTACGAGCCGGATATTATTTCCGTAACGGATGACGACGGCAACGAAATTCAGTTTGAGCTGCTTGAAAGATATGAAACAGACGATGACGTTTACGTTGCGATTACTCAGTACCGCGATGACGCTGAGGAAATCGTTGAGGCTGATTTTGAAGTAATCATCCTTAAAGTTGTTGAGGACGGCGAAAACGAATATCTTCAGGAAATTGAGGATGAAATGGAATATGAACAGGTTTCGGACATCCTTATGGCAATGGTTGAGGAAAAATACGAGGTTGAGTATTTCGACCCCAACGAGGAATAATTCTGTTAATAATCATTGTTAACGGTCTGTGCATCTCGACAACCGAGAGCTTAAATAACCCGAACAAGAATATTTAAGGGATTCATACTCGCACTATGGGTATGCAGACCTCCCGCTTCGGCGGACGCTGGGAGCACAAAGTTTTGCGGATGAAACCCACCTGCGTGAGAAGCAGGTTATCTTCAGTTCTCGGCGGATGCGCGGATTGTATATAGAACAACGGCTAAGCTTTTGCTTAGCCGTTGTTTTTTTTAATCTTCTTTAATTAAAATTGAATAATCTCTGATGTTTATAAAACCGTCGCCGTTTTTATCAAGCACCGCGCCTAAAACGTCATCAGCATTCTTACAATGCATTAACTCGCCTATCTCCACTTCCCTGCTTAAACCGCAGTTATCGCAGGTTATCAGGAACTTTGAGTTGCCGTTAACTCTTGTGCATTTTAAAGAATGGCCGTAAGCCTTAAGCCTTGCATTCTGTGTTGCATCAATAACGAAGGCGGTTTCATTATTTGAATACTTTGCGGTTATATATCCGTCCTGCGAGCAGGTCGGATAAACAGTAGTCTCAGTTAGATTATTTCCGTTAACATCAACCGCGCCGGGTCCCTCATAGCTCGGAGTAACGACGTTAAGGTCGTTTCCGTTAAAGGTGATTTCATCAATGCAGGTTTCCCTGTGATGACCCACGCAGCCGCTCTGAGATATCGGCGTATAGAAGCGGTGATACGCAATAAAGCAGCGGTCGCAATCAGGCAAATAAATTACCGACTGATGCGCAGTTGCAAGAATACCCGTTGAGGTATCCTTTTGCAGAAGTATTCCCCTGTTAACGACAGTTCCCGTAAGCGTGGAAGCAATACCGTATCTGACGTGATAATTCTCGCTTCCCGTATCGTCACAGCTCCAGGTGAAATAATAGGTGCCGTTGCGCTTGAATACGGCAACGCTTTCACGAAAGCCGTCAAGATTTTCAATCTTTCGCAGCGTGCCGGTGTTAACGCTGAGCATATCGTTGCTGAGCTTTGCAAGCGCCGCGTTGCCGTTACCGAACAGGATGTATGAAGAGCCGTCCGTATCAGTGAAAATAGCAGGGTCAATAACCTGACCGCTGAAGCCGATATTTGCATTGCTGAGCATTTTCGGATATAAAATCGGACCCGAGCTTACGTAATAAGGACCCGCCGGCGAATTCGCCCAGGCAACGCCGATTGCCATACCCTCGCCGTATTCATCCTCGAGCTCCTCAAGAATTCTGCCGCAGTAATAGAAATAATATCTGCCGTTCTTTTCTTCAACAGTCGGTGCCCAGGCATTACCGCACGACCATGCAGACGCAGCAGTCTGAATGCCCTTTTCATTTACCGAAGGGCTTTTATCGGCAACGTCAAGAATTACGCCCTCGTCCGTCCAGTTAACCAAATCGGGTGAGGAAAAGGCGTGGAACTGAGTGCCTCCCCAGCCTGCAACGCCGTCCGTCGTCGGATAAATCCAGAATTTATCGCCGAAAACGTCAATATCGGGGTCTGCATACTGACCCGGCAAAATCGGGTTAGCGGCAAGCTGCGCCGCTTTAATTGTATAACTCTCGTTAACGTCGCCGCAAACGATACTAAGCTGTCTGTCATAACTCAAATCAAGATAGCATTCCGGAGAGGTTTCAACGCCGTCAACGTATATTTTGCAGTCGTCGCTAAGAATATTGATTTTTACGGGCGTACGCGTAACATTCTCCCTTTTCTGAATAATTGAGGTTATTTCACCTGTGCTTCTGTCAATGCCGTATTTTACCGCCGTGTGATTATCCGTGCCCGAAAGCGATTCAAAATCACTTTCAAGATAGCCGATTGTTACGTTGGGCAAAAGCGGCAGATTGGCAATTGCCTTTTCCTTAATGCTTTCTTCACTCAACACGCTGTCATAAACCTCAATATTATCAAAATAGCCCTTAAAATAACCGTCGCCGTCGTAGAGCGATTTACCTATATAGCCCAAAAGATTACTGCCTAAATCAGAAACTGTTATACCCGTGTTCTGATTTTCGCTTACAAGCGTACCGTTAACATACAGCTTTTGATTGGTGCCGTCAATTACCACAGCAATGTGCATCCATGCGCTGCTGTAATC
>CAJOJV010000018.1:16332-45520 GCA_905234995.1 uncultured Eubacterium sp.
ACAGTTATTGCATTTCTTACCTCAGTGCCGCGTATGCGCAGGAAGTTATAAAACGTGCTGTTCTGACCGAAGGCGAAGGTGAAGAAATTTCCTCCGCTGCTGACGGGCTTAATATCCATAAGGACGGTCATAGTATCTCTCCCGTCAAAGAAGCCCGTGGGCATCTGAGCATAAGTTCCGTCCGTGCCGTCAAGATAAAGCACGTTGCTTTCATTATCATCATTATAGGCTACGGCAGCGTTGCCGTAATAATCGGGAGCATAGTTGCAGTCAGACTCAAAGGAGTAATAGATTGAAGGCAGATTACTGAGATTTTGCTGAGCCTTATTGCTGATTTCCGATGAGCTCAAAACCCTGTCGTAAACCTCAAAATTATCAAAGCAGCCGTTGAAATAGCCGTCGCCTTCATACAGAGATTTTCCGAAATATGAAAGCAAATTGCTTCCCATATCCGAAACCTTAATGCCCGTGTTTGCATTTTCGGAAACGAGAGCACCGTCAACATAGAGCAAAAGTCGGGTTTCATCAAACACTAATGCAATATGCATCCAGTTTGCGGTTGTGCTTGCTACATATCGGGTTTCATTCTCATTTTGCCAAGAATAAAGCGTAATTGCATTTCGGATTTCATTATCCCTGATTCGAAAATAATCGTAATACTGATTATCCTTACCTATCGTAAAGGTAAAATAGTTGCCCGAATTAGTATTTGCAAGCACGTCAAACATAACAGTCAAGGTGTCCTTACCGTCAAAGGTTCCCTGCGGAATTTCCGCATAGGTGCCCGTTGTGCCGTCAAGACGAAGCACCTTGCCGCCCTTTGCGCTGCTGTAAACAAGCTCGGCATTTCCGAATAAGGACGGTGCGACTGCGCAGTCATCCTCAAAGGTGTATGACAGCATTGCCGCCTCAGTGCCGAAAGCGCTTGAAACGCCGAACGCAGCGGAAGCAATTAATATAATTGTGAGTATAGCAGCAAAAAGCCGCTTAGTTTTCTTTTTCATAGAATCACACATTTCAAAAAAGGTCGGCATTTGCCGACCCTATGAGTAAATCTTATTCACCCTTCATTTCAATGAGCTTTGCTTTACCTTCGAAAGCCTTCATTGAAAGAGCGATAGAATCAAAGATTGCCTTTTCAATATCATCGGGAGTGCAACCGAGCTCCTTGCAATCATCAGTCGGAATGAATAAATTCATATCCATAATGTCTGCAAGTCCAACGGGGTCAATACCTGACTCAATACCTCTGTTTGCATAATCCTTTCTCATTTTGAGACCGAAAGCCTTGAACATCCAGGTAGGCACGCCGACAATCTTTCTGTCCGGAATACCGTCCATAGCTCTGTAAACAATCTTGAGGAACTGCTCCCAAGTATAGTTATAGCAGGAAATGCCGTAAGCACGGAATTTGCCCTCGCCCTTTTCTGCGGCTTCAAATGCGTGCTCTGCAGCGCCAACCATAGCCTCGCCAACCTGACGAACGGTGAGCATTGCGGTGCCGCCCTTTGAATACATAGTTACGGGCATTTTCTCAAAGCGCTGAAGCTGCTCAATAAGAATAACCCAAACGGGCTTTCTGCCGGGCTGTGTGCCGAAAATATAGGGCAGCTCAAGAACTGCAACCTGGAAATTTGCATCTGAATACTTTTCGCAAACATTTTCCTGGTCAATTCTGCTCTTGATATAAGGATGCTTATCAGTAAGCTGCATTTCAGGACGCTCTTTTGCAAGCCAAGCAAAATATGAGCCGCAAACAACTGCGCCCTTCATACCTGCCTTTTTGGCAAGGGGCAGATATCTTTCAAGCGGAGCAATATTATATTTATAATATGCTTCATAAACGGGTGCGGGAAATTCAACTCTTTCATCTACGCCCGTTGCAAAAACGAACATATCATAGCCCTTCATAAGCTCAATCATTTCATCGTCAGTCAGCTTATTAGCATCCTGGAAAATGATTTCCATTTCCTTCGGCAGCGGAGCGCCCTCAGGAAGCGGAGGAAGAGAAAGAGTTTTAACTTCATTTCCGCGATCAACAAAAATCTGTGCAGCAGCAGAACCGAGAAGGCCTGTGCCGCCAATCATAAGTACTTTCATAAAAATACCCCTCCCGAACAAAATTTTACAAATAAATTATAACATTATTAAATTAATCCGTCAACAAGTATTTTGACTGAATAATAAGCAAAAAAACGCACCGCCTGTAATGCTTACAGACGGTGTTATTTGTAAATTAAACTGAGTGGATTTTTGCTTCAATATCATCGTGCTTACTGTCAAGGTTGTATTTCTTATCTCTTCTCTGCTGGAAGAATTTGATTGCAACCTGGTCAAACTGAGCGTAGGAAAGCACGTCCTCCTCCTGCTCGTAATATTCTGCAATATCCTCCCTGAACTTATCAAGCTCTGGCTTAAGCAAATCTGCGGGGCGGCAGTCGATAATATCGTCGTCGCCGACAATCTGCTTTCTGAATTCGGGGTCAATATCACAGGGCGTTTTTCCGTATTTGCCGGCAACCATATCCTTGAATTCCTTGGTAACCATCTTATAACGCTCGCCCATAATGATATTGAAAACTGCCTGAGTGCCGACAATCTGAGAGGTTGGAGTAACGAGGGGCGGATAGCCGCTGTCCTCGCGGACGCGCGGAACCTCAGCAAGCACCTCCTCAAGCTTATCCTCCTTGCCTGCCTGCTTGAGCTGATTAAGCAGATTGGAAAGCATACCGCCGGGAACCTGATAAAGCAGAGTGTTTGCGTCAACGCCGAGCATTTTCGGATTAAGCAAGCCTTCTGCGATATATTTTTCACGAAGCGGCATAAAGAAATCACGAATCTTTGTGAGCGCTTTTAAATCAAGGCCGGTATCATACTCAGTGCCCTGAAGTGCGGCAACCATTGATTCAGTTGCAGGATGTGAAGTGCCCATAGCAAGCGGGCTCATAGCAGTATCAATCGCGTCAACGCCCGCCTCAATACCCTTAAGGTGCACCATTGATGCAAGACCTGAAGTGTAATGAGAATGAAGCTGAATCGGGATGCCAACGGTTTCTTTAAGCGCCTTAACCAAATCGTAAGTGCCGTAAGGAGTTAAAAGGCCTGCCATATCCTTAATGCAGATCGAATCCGCGCCTGCATTTTCAAGCTGCTTTGCATAATTGCAGAAATACTCCGTATCAAATACGGGACCTGTTGTATAAGAAATAGCAGCCTGAACGTGACCGCCGTATTTCTTTGCAGCGTTGATTGCGGTTTCAAGATTGCGAACGTCGTTAAGCGCATCAAAAATTCTGAGAATATCAATGCCGTTATCAATGCTTTTCTTAACGAAATAATCAACGATATCATCCGCATAATGGCGGTAGCCAAGCATATTCTGCCCTCTGAAAAGCATTTGCAGCTTTGTGTTTAGGCACTTTTTGCGGATGAGGCGAAGCCTCTCCCACGGGTCCTCATTCAAAAAGCGGAGGCAGGAATCAAAGGTTGCGCCGCCCCAGCATTCAAGTGAATGAAAGCCGATGGAATCCATAGTTTCAAGTATATCTTCAAATTCATCCGTTCTCATTCTTGTGGCAATCAGGGACTGATGTGCATCACGAAGAACGGTTTCAGTAACAGCAATTTTTGCCATTTGGAACACCCTCTTAGTTTAATGTAATAAGAACCTGACCGGCTTCAACGCTGTCGCCTCTGCCAACGTTAACGGAAGCGACCGTGCCTGCCTGGGGAGCAACGATTTCATTTTCCATTTTCATTGCTTCAAGCACGCAAAGGGTGTCGCCGGAATTAACGCTGTCGCCGACTCCGACCTTGATGTCAAGAATTGTGCCGGGCATAGGAGCGTCAACCTTAACTGCGCCTGCAGTACCTGCGGGCTTGGGAGCCTCAGGCTGAGGTGCCGGCTCGCTCGGCGCGGAAGCAGCAGGTGCTGCGGGAGCTGCCGCAGGAGCGGGTGCGGGGGTTGAAACGGGCATTACGCCGTTTGCAGCTCCAGCCTCATCAACTGTTACGTCATAGGGAATACCGTTAACGGTGATTGTGTATCTTTTCATTATTCTGTCCTCCATATAACTATTTAACCGAGTGCTTTCTCGGGATAGTGGTTTCTCTTTTACCGCTGAGAATTTCAAGCGCGGCAATCAGCTTTGCTGCGGTTTCCTGCGGTGTAAACACGTCGTCAAGCGCTCCGCTTGCGGCAGCCGTAAACGGTGAGCCGAGAGTTTCCTTATACTCAGCCTCAAGCGCTTCCCTGCTCTCGCCTGCGGCAAGTCGCTCGCTGAACAGGAATGCAACCGCGCTTTCGGTTTCAAGCGGTGAAACAACAGCGCTGTCCCACGCAAATGCCAAATCCGCATTTGACGCTCTTCCTGCAAGCGTTATATACGCTGCTCCAATTGCATTGCCCGTTATCAAAGAAATTTTCGGGCAGGTTGCAGAAGCATAAGCGGACGTAAGCTTCGTTGCGGCAACGAGCATCTGATTTTCCTTTTCACGAATAAAGCCGTTTGCATCAACTACCGTTATAATAGGCAGATTAAACGCGTCGCAAAGCTTAACGAACGCCTCTGTCTTATACGCACAAGCTGGGCAAAGCGGCTCGCCGCCAAACACTGCGAAACCGACGGGCATTCCGCCGATAACTGCAAGCGCAGTGGTTACGTTCTCTGCATAAGCTTTCTTAAGCTCAACCGAATTTGAGCCAAGAGCGTTAATTAAATCCATTCCCTTAAGCGCAGATAAATCTGCATCTGAAATCTCGCCGCAATCAAATACGGGCGGGAAATCAAGATTGTTTGCGGGAAGGAGAGATATAATATCCTTTACCTTTTCGGCAGCAGCACTGAAATCCTCGGCAAGAATATCAACCGTGCCCTCAGCAGCGCTGGCTTCTGCGGTAATTTCGCTCGGAGCAGTCACGTAAAAATCCGCATCCTTAACGGCGATTACAACGTCTGCCATATTTGCAACGAGCGCGCTTGTGCCGAGGCAGGCGCCTGCAATTACTGAAATCTGCGGAACAACGCCCGAAACGGAGGCGGAAGCCTTTACAATCTCTCCGTATGCTGTAAGAGCTTCAAAGCCTTCCTTAAGCTTAACACCGTTTGAATCATAAATTCCGATTACGGGGCAGCCGGTTTTTGCCGCAAGGCTGTAAATCTTTTTTATTTTGGCACACTGCGCAAAGCTGATTGCGCCGCCGCTTACCGACGGCTCCTGAGAAAACGCATATGCGGGAATTCCGTTAACCGTGCCGTAACCCGCCGCGGCTTCAATTTCGCCGTCTGCAGATTTAGCAAAAGCGTCAATCTCCGAAAAGCTCGCTTCATCAAAAACGGCAAGAAGCCGCTTTTTTGCAGTGCTTAAAGCATTAGTAATTTCGCTCAAAACAAATCCTCCTTATAAAAAGGTGAAATCGGCAAACCACAAATTTACCCATTTTAAAATATTCTAACACTTTGGATTTATAAATACAACTGTTTTTTTATAATAATTTAAAATTAAAGGCGGGTTAAACCCGCCCCTGATAATCGTTATTTTTCTTCGCTGTGCCCCGCCGTTCTGAGCAGGCGCTTGATTTCATTTTCGCTGAGCTCGCGGTACTGCCCCGGCTGAAGCATTCCGAGCTTGATTGAGCCGATTGAAATCCGCTTAAGGCGTGCAACGGTTAAGCCCACCGCCTCGCACATTTTTCTTATCTGGCGGTTTCTGCCCTCGCGGAGAACGAATTCAAGCACCGTTCTGCCCTCGGCTTCGGTAAGCACAGTAACCTCACACGGAGAAGTCATTCTGCCTTCAATTTCAATTCCGTTTCTGAGATTTAAAAGCATATCATCGGTAACCTTTTCACGAACCGTAACTCTGTAAACCTTAGCGTAATGATGGCTCGGGTGCATCAGCGCGTTTGCAAAGGCGCCGTCGTTAGTAAGCAGCAGCAAGCCCTCCGAATCCTTATCAAGCCTGCCGACGGGATAAATTCGTTCGTCAACGCCCTTTACAAGCTCCATAACGGTTTTCCTGCCCCTGTCGTCAGTAACCGTCGTGATATATCCTCTGGGCTTATAAAGCGCAATATATTTCATCTGAGAGGCTTTATTAATCTTTTTGCCGTGAACGGTTACCAAATCCTTTTTCGGATTAATTTTATCACCGATATGCGCAACGTGGCCGTTAACCTTAACCTTGCCCTGCTCAATAAGCTCCTCGCTTTTTCTGCGGGATGCAACGCCGCAGTCTGCCATAAACTTTTGCAATCTAACATCAAACTTGTTCGCCATAATACTCAACGTCCTCTGCCGCAACAATATCCGCAACGGCAATTTCCTTATCTTTATATTTTATAATCGCTCTGCCGAGCACATCGCCCTTATTAATCGGAGAATAAACGAAGGGCAGAGCGTATATTTCAATCTTAATATCATCCGCGCTTAAAACGCTGACTGTTTTTGTATAGAGCACTTTAATGCTGCTCTGCTCAGCGCCGACTATTGGTAGCTGTAGCGACTGTGTAAGCTCCTCTTCGCTGTACATATCAAAGCAGGCTGAGTATAAATTAATATGGTCGTTCCAGTCGTCAGCATCGTTAAGCGTTACGCACACGAGCGTGTTTCCGCCGCGTTTTACCGCGGAAACGAGGCAGCGTCCCGCCTTATCCGTATATCCCGTTTTAATACCCACGCAATCGTCAAGCTTCAACAGCAGTTTATTATGATTATAGATAGTCTGCTTTTTGCCGTTAATAACAACGTCGCTGCTTTTTTCCGCGCATATCTGAGCAAAATTTGCATTATTCATAGCAGCTGAGGCAAGCAGCGCCATATCGTAAGCGGTAGAGTGATGGTTGCCCTCGTCAAGCCCGGACGGGGTTACAAAAAACGAATTAGCCATTCCGAGCTGAGCGGCTCTTACATTCATCATTTCTGCAAAGCCCTCAAAGCTGCCGCCGAGGAAAAGCGCGGTTGCGTTTGCCGCATCGTTTCCCGAGGGCAGAAGCATACCCTTAACCAAATCGCGAAGCGTGATTTCATCATTCTCACGAAGCCCCAGAAGCGTGCCGAAGGTGTTAACCATATCAAAGGTTATTGAAACCGTTTCATTAAGCCTGCCGCTTTCGCAGGCGATGAGAGCAGTCATTATCTTCGTTGTGGAAGCAATGCTGCGTTTTTCGTTGATATTTTTCCGATAAAGCACCTCATTCGTTTGGGCATCCATAACGATTGCGCAAGCCGCCGAGCAATCGACCGCATAAGCCGTTACAGGAAGAAGCAGCAAGATAACGAGAAAAAACGACAAAATTCTTTTAAACAAAATAATCACCTGCAAAAATATATGCAGGTGATTAAAATTTTAGTTATTATTCCTCGGTATCCTCAGCGCTTTCCTTTGATTTAACAAGCTGTGAAATCTGGTCAACAAGCTCGGGAATCATAGCGATAGCGCGGTCTGCAGAAGATGAATAATTATTAATCTGCATCATTCTTACTTTACCGTTCTGAATTACGATGAATGCAACGGGAGTGATGGAGATACCGCCGCCGCCGCCACCGCCGAACAGCTCTGCGTTCTGCTTTGACGGGAGATCCGTGCCGCCGCCAGTGAAGCCGTAGGTAACCTTGGAAACGGGGATTAAGGTAGTGTCGCCCGTCTGAATCGGGTCACCGATAATGGTTGAAACGTCAACCATCTCGCGCATTTTTTCAAGAGTGTTTTCCATTATTTTGTTAACCGGTGTTTCTTTCATAGCTAATCTCCTTTATTTTAATGAAATAACTTATTATTTTTTAATCAGGTTTATAAGGAAGGTTTTTCCTGCAGAAAGACCGACCTTAAGCAAAAGCCTTACGCTGACCGAGCCGATGAACTGAAAGCCGTATTCATTACCGGGAGCAATGAAATCAGGCATAATCAAATCATCATAATTATCAACGTGCATACCGTTCAGGATTATACCCTTCAGCGGATAATAGTACTTGCAGAATCTGCCGTAAGCCTGAGCGATATCCGCGGCATCACCGCCGCCAATAATCATTTTAACATATAATGAATAAATATGGAAGCCCCTAAATAAAGTAATTATTGCACTATTTGCGGTTTCTATCATATTTGTGACAAGCCCCATTATGCCGACTATGCCCTCTTTTTCCCAAAGAGATTTAATATAATTGGGCTTTTCCTTTTTCTGGGGCTTGCTTTTTTTCGGCTTTTCCTCCGCCTTCGGAGGAGCGGCAGGCACGGACGGGCTTTCGGGGATACTTTTCTCAAACTCCTCTGCGCTCGTTATCGTTATGTCTGCCGTTGACTGAGAAGGCTTTTCAGCCTGCTCTGCCTTCTCTTCATCCGTTATTTCAGGCTCAGCCTCAGGCATCTTTTTTTCCGCAGTCTCTGCCTTTGCATTTGCCGCGTCAACCCTGCGCTGCTCCTTAACCTTTTCTGCATTTTCCTTTGGGAAAAGCACGAAGGAAAGAATTTTCGTCAGCTCAATATCCTTTTCAATCCAAAGCACATTAACCTTAGTCGTCCACTTTTTATCATAGATAATCGTGAAGGTGGCTGAAATTGAAAGAATAATTGCAATCAGCACGGCAAGAACGGCAACGATAATTAAAAAGACTTTCATTATAACTCTTCACCCGCCTCTTCCCCGGCAAGCTCAGAAGCGCCGTTATTCATATCGTTTTCATCAAACAGAGTGGTCTGACCGTTATCCTTTGCAAGCTGTTCAACGTCTTCCGTTTTGGGCAAATCGGGCAAATCATCAAGGCTGTTGAGAGAAAAGCATCTCAAAAATCTGTCCGTAGTGCCGTAAACGAGCGGCCTGCCCGGCAAATCAAGCCGGCCCTTTTCCTCGATCAAGCCTTTCTGAACGAGGTTTGCAATTGAGCCCGAGCAGTCTACGCCCCTGATTTGCTCAATAAAGCTTTTCGTTACCGTTTTATTATAAGCAACGATTGCAAGCACCTCAAACGCAGCCTGGGAAAGCGGAGTGTTTTTCTTTATTTCAAGCAGCCTGCGAACGTCGTCCGCATACTCCTCACGTGTGCAGAACTGATATTTTCCGTCAATCCTGATTAAACGCAAACCGCTGTTTCTTTCATCATAATTATCTGCAAGCGCGCCGAGCATTTTCGTGACGTTTTCAACGTCAAGCTCCAAAACCTCTGCAAGCCTTACAGCTTCAACGGGTTCGCCCGATGCAAACAGCATTGCTTCAAGCTTTGCAATAACGTTATTCTCATTTTTCAATGCCGTTCACCTCTTCAACTAATTTTACGTCGGGATTATCAATCGAGCCCTCAATTGAAATCTGCTTCATTTTAGCAAGCTCCAAAACCGCAAGAAAGGTTGCAACCAAATCACTTTTTGACTGCGCATCGGAAAACAAATCCAGAAAACGCGTTTTCTTTTTTGAGCTGAGCTTTCGCATAACGGTTGTGATTTTGCTTGCAACGTTAACGAACTTGCGAGCAACGATTCCCCTGAAGGAATCAAGCGGCGGGGGCAGCTTTCTCTGCGCCTTGCCCGCTGCGGCAATATAGGCGTTTAAGAGCTCCTCACCCTCGTGGAAGCGCTCGTAGTCATAATTGACATATCCGGGCTGCGGATCACGCACAAAGCGGTTAAAGCCGTCCGTCTGGTGGCTGAGCTTTTCAGCCATTTCCTTGCACACCTGATATTCAATAAGCTCGCCCGTCAGCTCTTTTTTCAGTTTTTCCGTTTCCTCCTCATACCGCGGAAGAAGCGAAACCGTTTTGATATAAATCAGCCTTGCCGCCATTTCAAGGAAATCGCCGGCAATTTCAAAATCGGCGTCCTCCATCTGACGGACGTAATCAAGATACTGATTAACAAGCTCAACAATCGGGATATCATTAATATTCAGTTTATGCTTACTGATGAGGTGAATGAGCAAATCCATAGGCCCCTCAAACACCTCTAATTTATAATTTATCTGTTCCATAAAACCTTATAAACCGAAAATCAAATTTGGAATGAAAAGCACAATCTTCATTAAAAGATCCGTTAAAAACGTTATCGGCGTATTCAAAAGACCGAAGAACAATAAAGCAAGAAGCGCAAGCATTATATAGCGCTCATATCTATAATAAAGGTCGTACGCTCTGCCCTTGAGAACGACACCGAGAATACGCGAGCCGTCAAGCGGAGGAATGGGCAAAAGATTAAACACCGCAAGCATTGCATTAATCTGCGCAGCATAAAGGAAAAATATCGCAATATATGCCGCAACCAGACTATTCTTAAAAATAAAAATACTTAAGCCGTACAAGAAGCCGAATATAAACGCCATTGCAACATTTGAAAGCGGGCCTGCAAACGCCGTGAGCGCCATACCCTTTTTGAAATTCTTAAAATTTCTTGGGTTAATCGGCACGGGCTGTGCATAACCGATGCCGAAAAGGAAAATCATAATCGTGCCTATCGGGTTAAGATGGGCAAACGGATTAAGGGTTAATCTACCGAGATTCTTGGCAGTGTTATCGCCCATTTTATATGCGGCATAGCCGTGAGAAAACTCGTGAACAGGCAGGCAGAGGAAAACGACGAACGCTCTTGACAAAATCATAAGTATCGCCGTAACAACGTCGCCCGACCTTATTACACTGAATAATGACATATAAACACCTTACTTGTTTTTTATCGCTTTGGCAATTCTTACATTGCCGTAAATATCCTTAATTATTTCAACATCGGAGAAGCCTGCATTTTTGAGAATCTCTGCAACGCTTTCCCCCTGCTCCTCTCCGATTTCAAACAGAATAATTCCGTTATCTTTTAATGCGGTTGAGAAGTTATTAACGATTGTCCTGTAAAAATCAAGCCCGTCCTCGCCCCCGTCAAGCGCCATAGCAGGCTCACGCTGCACCTCGGGCTGAAGCCACGAAATTGCGGAGCTTTTGATATACGGCGGATTAGAAACGATTATATCCGCTTTCGGCAGCGTATTTAATATTGAAGTCGGACTTAAAACGTCTCCCTCAATTGCAAATGCATTGTTTGCAAGCTGAATGTTGTTATTCAAATACTTAATCGCTTCTGCGCTTTTTTCAACGCAATAAACCCTTGCCTGCGGAATTGCTTTTGCAATGCTGATTCCGATACAGCCGCTGCCCGCACACAAATCATAAACGACGGGGTTATTAATCGCTTTAGCGAAACGAATTGCAAGCTCCGTCAGCTCCTCGGTTTCGGGGCGTGGAATCAAAACTCCCCTGCCGACCGAAAATTCGCTTTCGTAAAAATCCCATTTGCCCAGAACATACTGCAAGGGATCGCCGTCTGCAAGCAGGCGAAGCTTTTCATCAAGCGCGGAAAAATCAAAATCTGAATTCTTAAGAAATTCAAACTGACTGTTTTTAATATCTGCTAAAGAACAAACAAGGCAGAGCGCTTTGAAATCAGCCTCGTCAATGCCGTGTTCGTTTAAAAAGGATAAGGAATATTCAAACGCTTCACGCAGCTTCATTTGATTTCATCATCCTCGGGATTATCGGTTATAACCGCCTTGATTGCCGCAATGCCTACCTCAATAATATCGTCCGTCGGCTCCTTGGTGGTAAGCCTTTGCATCCAGAGCCCGGGAGCAGAAAGAATCTTTACAAAAATATTATCGTGCCTGCCCGCATACTTTATAAACTCATAGCCGATGCCCATAATTATAGGCAGAAACAGAAGCTTCAAGAACATCCAGAGCACTCTGATTTGAGCGATTGACGGAAACACCTTTGAAACGATTGTATAAATCACGATGCTGAAAATCAGCATAACGAAAATAAAGGAGGTTCCGCATCTCGGATGAAAGCGGCAGCATTCGCGCACGTTTTCAACCGTTAATTCCTTGCCCGCCTCATAGCAGGCGATGGATTTATGTTCAGCGCCGTGATACATAAACACGCGCTTAATATCATTCATTCGGCTGACTATGGCAATATAAGCAACGAAGATAGCGATTTTCAGCACGCCCTCAATCAAGCCCTGAAAATTTGATAAATCAGCAGTTGTCCACGCATTGAGCCTGTTGAATACGAGCACGGGAAAATACATAAACAGCAGAAATGCAAGCACAACGCCGAGCACGGAGCCGATTGCCGTTACGACGCTGACAAGCTTATCGCCGAATTTATCGTCAAGCCATTTTTCAAACTTGCTCATTTCTGCCTCGTCAAATTCCTCCATACCCGAAACCTCGGCGGAGAACATAAGGGTGCGGTAGCCCATAATCATAGACTCAACAAAATTGACCATACCCCTGACGAGCGGAAGCCCGAAAAACTTATACTTATCTCTGATATGCTTAACCTCGTGGTAATCAATTCTGATTTCCTTATCGGGCTGCCTGATTGCGGTTGCCATTCCTTTCGGTCCCTGCATCATTATGCCCTCAATCAGCGCCTGACCGCCAACGGAGGTTTTGTGTGATTTTTCACTCATATATGATTAACCTTTCAAGTTTATATCGTCGTCCGAAACCTCGCCGTTATCGGCGTTATTAAGCTGAGAGCTTGTCGGAGCGCTTTCAATAGGAAGTGTTATAGTAACAAGAGTTCCCCTGTTTTCCTCGCTTGCAATTTCAAGCTTGCCATTGTGGAGATTAACGATCTCATTCGTTACTGCAAGCCCGATGCCCGAGCCGCGCACGGAAACGTTTGCCTTATAGAATTTCTCCATAACGTGGGGCAAATCCTCTTTTGAAATACCGCAGCCCTGGTCTGCAATTGAAATCTTAACTGCGTCGCCGCCGTTAAACTTAGTAAACTCAGCCTTGACGAATATTTTTGAGGGTGCTCTTGAATACTTGAGCGCATTATCAAGAATATTCATAAACACCTGCTTGAGCCTGTTCGGGTCTGCATTGGCAGGCGCGGCAAAATCGGGAATGCTGTATTTTACCTCAATGCCCTCGCGCATTGCCCTTTCGCGGAAGGTGAAAACGGTTTCATCAAGCTCTGCAAAAATATCGGTTTTCTGCAGCTTCAAATTCATTCTGCCGCTTTGCAGACGGCTGAAATCAAGCAGTTCCTCAACGAAGCCCTCAAGCCTGCCCGCTTCCTTAACGATAACCTGAAGCCCCTTATTGGTAAGCTCGTCCATCTCGGTTTCGCGGTTATAATAAAGCGTTTCGCCCCAACCCTTAATTGAGGTGAGCGGAGTGCGAAGCTCGTGAGAAATCGTTGAAATAAAATCGTTTTTCATTTTATCCGCGGCGGAAATATCGGATGCCATTGAGTTGATGGAGTCGCACAAATCGCCGATTTCATCATCATACTTTCTTTCAATGCGGACGTCAAATTTACCGTTTGAAATTTCCTTAGTAATATCCGTAATCTCACGCACGGGAATAATAATTGAGCGAATGAAAAACAGATTAGAAAATACGATAATTGCAAGCACGCCGGCAAGCAAAAGAAAAATGAAAAAGATAATAATTCTGATTTGAGAATCAACCTTTTCAATTGAGGTCATAACTCTTACGGCGCCGACGTTAGTGCCGTTTGAATCCTGAATAACGCGGGTTACTGCCATAATCCTTTCGCCATGCTTATATACCTTGCCGATAAACCTGCTCGTGCCCGAGGAGTTTTTCATTGCAAGGGTGTAATCCGGCATCTCGCTGTTTTCAACGATAAAGCCGTTTGACGAGGCAAGCACTCTGCCCTCGTTATTAATAACCCATATCGTTGTTTTATCTTTATAAGAATAGCTTTCAATGAAGCCCGAAGCGGAAGCGGAAAGCGAATTTCCCGAATCCAGATTAGATGAAAAATAGCTTACGGCGTTTGAGGATGCGCCGCTGTTTAAAATGCTTTCAACGGAGTTATAATAATAGTTTCTTACGGAAAAGCAGGCGAAAACAAAGACGGCAATTAAAATAATCACAACGACGCCGATAATATTTATCAGCCATCGCCTGGTTAAGCCCTCAACCTTGGTTTGCTTCAGTTTTTCAACAAGCTTTTCTTTCATCAATAATACTTCCGTAAAAAATATGTTTTAAGCAAAATTATGAATTGCTGACCCACTTATAGCCGAGACCCCAGATAGTAATAAGCCTCGTCGGCGAGGAGGGGTTATCCTCAACCTTCATACGCAGGCGGCGGATATTTACGTCAACAATTTTTTCATCTCCGAAATAATTATTGCCCCAAACCTGCTTAAGAATATCCGTTCTGCTCAAAGCGGCGTTCGGATTTTTGAAGAAATATTCAATAATCTGGAATTCAACCTGAGTGAGCTCAATAAGATTGGAGTTTTTGGAAAGGGTGCGGTTTCTGAGATTAAGCTCAAATTCATCAAGCACAATCGTTTCGCCGGCGAAATCGGTTTTTCTGAAGCCCCTCGTCATTTCAACGCGGCGATACACGGCGTCAACGCGCGCCATAAGCTCGCTCGGAGAAAACGGCTTTGTAACGTAATCGTCCGCACCGAAAAGAAGCCCCTGAACCTTATCCATTTCCTGAGTTTTTGCGGAAAGCATAATAATGCCCAAATCGGAGGATTTCTTGCGAAGCTCCTTGCAGACGGTTAAACCGTCAATCTCAGGCATCATAATATCAAGAATTGCAACGTCAAAGCTGCTTTCATCAGCCGAGAAAAGCTTGAGCGCCTCGGCGCCGTTTTCAGCCTGCTCAACCTCATAGCCGCTTCTGGTTAAATTAATAACTATAAACTCGCGGATGGATTCCTCGTCCTCTGCTACAAGTACCTTTTTCATAATTTTACTCCTTTATCAATCAAGTGCTTTTATCATTGCTTTTAAATCATCAAGGGTTATATTGTAATCCGCCGAATTGCCGATTACGCCGACGTAGCTGTAGCCGGCATTGCTCATTATTTCATCGGTTATCTCGGCTTCCTCCGTATCCGTTTTAGCAAGAGTGATTATTTCGAAAACGGAATTGCCGTCGCCATCCGTGACGGAAAGCTTATTATCCTCATCCGAATAAGAAACCGTGCAGTTTTCAAGCATCGCCGCGGTCAGGATAATCTGATAAGCATTCCTTTCAACCGCAACGCTGAAGCAGGAATGAATTAAAGACGAGCCTTCATATCTGCACCAGTCAACCGCATAAGCCTTTCCGCCGTCAACCTCATATTCCGTATCAAGCGGGACTTCAATTATGCCGTCCTCATTAATATCACAGCTTGAAAGCATTGCGGAGCGCGTGGTTTTGCGGGTTGCGCCCGTGTCATAGCTGTAAAACGGAGAAATGACGGAATTATAATAATCGGACCACATTATAATCTCCGTGAGCATCTGCGTGCCGTTTGATTTAACAGCGTCTGCAAACACAACCGTTTTGCCGTCATTCTCAGCGCTGATTATATTCCTGTATGAGCTTATATGCCCGTCAAGCTTTGTTTTGCCGAGCGGCTTTCTGCCGTCCTCATAAGAATAGAGTGTTGCCGAGGCTGAAACGGAATCGCCAGAATCAATTGCAAAGGCAAGGATATCGTTTATTCCCCTGCTCTTTAAATCAACGGCAATATAATAATTTATCGTTAAGCTGCTGCCGATTTCGGAAAGGCTGTAATCCGTGCCCGCCGTGCCGCTTTGCTGATAAACCGAAAGCAGATGGCTGCTTGAATTTTTAATAACGTCCCACAAAACTATAAATTCGGGAACGCCGTCCCCGGTTAAATCCGTGAAATCAACCGAATAAATATCCGTATTCTCGGAGGTTAAATTATAAACAACCTGCCAATCTTTTTTGCCGCCGAGCTTATCAATAACTGCCATATTGATTAAACCGAGATTTTTTGCAGCCTCATAGAAAACAATTGCCTCTTCCTCCCCGTCATTATCAATATCAAAGAAAATATAGGAAGAAGTGAATTTACCGTCCGACGGGGATTTGAGTGAATAGCCCTCATTAGTGTAAGCCAAAAGCGCATTCTGCACTGCGGCGTCGTTACCCTGCGGAGAAACGGGGAAAATCAGCTCGTCCACCGAGGTTGCAAGCCTGAAAGAGGAACAGCCGCCGAAAAGCAACGCAACAAGCAAAATCGGAATTATTAACTTAAGCTTTTTCAACGCCCCGCCCCCTTTGCATCAGACTGAAAATCTTACAAAACAGCGCACAAATGCACAGTTTGTAATATTATATCATCATTCTGTTACGAAATAAATATCTTTTTTAAATAAAACAAATATAAATATTACAAGATTTTATATAAATAAATATATAAAATTAACAAAATTGATAAATGAGTAACAAAAAAAGGAGGGCGTTAAGCCCTCCCCTATTAATATTTTTACTTTTCGTAAACGGAGCGTTTTAATGCGCCGATATACGGCAGATTGCGGTACTGCTGGTCATAATCAAGGCCGTAGCCCACAACGAATTCATCAGGCACGTCGCACCCGACGTAATCGGCTTTGATATCAGCAACTCTTCTTTCCTTCTTATCAAGAAGCGTTACGATTGTGATTGAATTTGCGCCTCTGGTTTTAAGAATATCGGAAACGTATTTAAGCGTGTTTCCGCTGTCAAGTATATCCTCAACGAGGATAACGTCATAGCCATCAAGGTCAATATCCACGTCCTTAGTGATTTTAACTCTGCCTGAGGAACGGGTGCCCGAGCCGTAAGAAGAAACGGACATAAAATCAATGCTGAGCGGCAAATCAATATTCCTGACCAAATCCGTCATAAAGAATATGCAGCCCTTTAAAATGCCGAGGACGATAATATTTTTACCCTGAAAATCCTTGGTTATCTGAGCGCCGAGGCGCTTATTAATCTTAACAAGCTCCTTTTCGGAAACAAGAACCTTTTCAATATCGGGATGTAAATGCAGCATAATGATTTCCTGTTACCTTTCTTCTCTGAAATATGAGAGACCGAGTGAAGCGGGACCCTGATTTTCCTTCTTCTTTCTTACGCTTACAAGAATAAGAACGAGAATTGTTACAACATAAGGAAGCATTTTAAAAAGCTCCTGAGTTCTCATTGCAAGGCCCGGGATGAACAGATAAACGATATATAAACCGCCGAATACGATTGAGCCGAAAATGCCGAGATTCGGCTTCCAGATTGCAAAGATAACGAGCGCGATTGCAAGCCATCCGCGATCACCGAAGCCCTCGTTTGACCATACTCCGCTGGCGTAATCCATAACGTAATAAAGACCGCCGAGACCCGCGATAACGCTGCCGATGCAGGTTGCAAGATATTTTGAACGGTTAACGTTAATGCCCGCCGCGTCTGCCGTTGCGGGATTTTCTCCGACAGCTCTTAAATGCAAGCCGCCCTTGGTTCTGTTAAGGAAAAAGGCGCAGGCAATTGCAATGATGATTGCCAGATAAGCAAGGAAGCCGTATGAAAAGAATATCTTGCCGAACCAGCCTGTAGTTTCCGCAAACGGAAGCTTTGTTCTGAAGAAATTACTTGTTGTTGTTAATGCAACCGACGGAACGTCGCTTCCCGTAAGCTTAACAAGTGAGCCGCCGAAGAAGTTACCGAAGCCCACGCCGAAGGTTGTGAGCGCAAGACCCGTAACATTCTGATTTGCACGCAGGGTTACAGTTAAGAAGCAGTAAAGAAGCCCCGCAAGAAGCGAGCCAAGCACGGTGCAGAAAAGCGGAATAAAGATTGCGAGAAAGGCATTTGCGTCCGCCTTTGAAGCAAGGCTGTCCTCATAGAGAAAGGCGCCGATAACGCCGCTGATGCCGCCGATATACATAATTCCGGGAATACCGAGGTTTAGGTTGCCGGATTTCTCCGTCATAATCTCGCCCGTTGAGCCGTAAAGGAGCGGAATTCCCTGCATAACCGCACGCTGGAGGAAGGTTACTACTGTTGCCGAAACCATATTATTTTACCTCCTTATGCGCTTTATGGAATTTAATCTGATAATTAATGAAGAACTCGCTGCCGATGATGAAGAACAGGATTATACCCGTTATAATATCGGAGAAGCTCTGATTCAATCTGAATACGGTTGAAATCTCCTCTGCTCCCTTTTCAAGGAAAACAAGCAAAAGCGAGGTTAAAACCATATAAAGCGGATTAAACTTTGCAAGCCACGAAACCATAATTGCAGTGAAGCCCCTGCCTCCTGCGGTTGTGGTTGTGATGGTGTGGTTAGTTGAGCCTACAAGGAGCAGACCCGCAATACCGCAGACAGCGCCCGAAAGCATCATCGTTCTGATGATAACCTTTTTAACGTTAAGCCCGATATATCTTGCCGTATTCTCAGACTCGCCGACAACAGTGAGCTCATAGCCGTGCTTGCTGAATTTAAGATAAACGTACATAAACACGGTTAAAGCAAGAACGACGAGTATATTGAGCAGATAATCATATTTGCCGAGCACGGGCATCCAGCCGAAATGGGTTGACTGATTGATGATACCGATTTTGCCCGAGCCCTTCGGGTTTTCCCAATACATAACGAAATAGGAAACAAGCTGAATACCAACGTAGTTCATCATCAGGGTGAACAGGGTTTCATTAGTATTAAACCTTGCCTTGAAAATCGCGGGAATTAACGCCCAGATTGCGCCTGCAAGCATACTTGCGATAATCATAACGATAATGAGAATTACATTAGGAAGCTTGCCACCGAGGCAAATCATACAGGCGGCAGTTGCAAGACCGCCGACGAGCACCTGACCCTCTGCGCCGATATTCCAAAATCGCATTTTGAATGCGGGGGTAACCGCAAGCGAAACGCAGAGCAGCATTGCGAGGCTCTGAAGCAGAGTCCATATTCTTCTTGAGGTGCCGACAGCGCCCTCAATCATAGTTGCATAAACCTTAATAGGATTTTCGCCTGTGAAAAGCATTGTAACAATGCCTGCGAAAATCAGAGCGGCAACGATTGCGCCGAGCCTGATTCCCCAAGACTTATAATTCGGAAGCGCATCACGCTTTACGATATGAATAAGAGGCTCGCGCTTTTTCTGATTATTTTTATTATCTGCCATTACGCTTCCTCCTTTTCCATACTCTTAGTCATAAGCAGGCCGAGCTCCTCCTTGACAGCCGATCTGCCGTCAACAATGCCCGTTACTGCGCCGGAGTTGATAACCATAATCCTGTCGCAAAGCTCAATGAGAACGTCCAAATCCTCACCAACGAAAATGATTGAAACTCCGTTTTCCTTCTGCTTATTAAGCAGATTATAAATCATATACGATGAGTTGATATCAAGGCCTCTTACGGGGTATGCAACCATCAGCACGCGAGGCTCAAGGGCAATCTCTCTGCCGACGAGAACCTTCTGAACGTTACCGCCCGAAAGCCTGCGGACGGGAGTGCTTGTGCCCGGAGTAACGACCTCAAGCTCATCAATAATATTTTCGGCAAGCTTTTTCGGCTTCTTTCTGTCAAGAAATTCACCCTTGCCGTTTTTATAGCTGCGAAGCATCATATTATCGGTGATATCCATATTACCGACGAGGCCCATACCGAGCCTGTCCTCCGGCACGAAGGACATCGCAACGCCGAGCTTTCTGATTTCGCGGGGCGTTTTGCCGACGAGCTGCTGCTCAACCTCATCATGGTCAGTAAACAGAATGCTTGAGCCCTTTTCGCATTTCTGAAGACCTGCAATAGATTCAAGCAGCTCCTTCTGACCTGAGCCCGAAATGCCCGCAATGCCGAGAATTTCGCCGCTGTTAACCGTGAAGCTTACGTTCGTGAGAGCGTTTGAGCCGTCACGATTTTTAACGTTAAGCCTTTTAACAACGAGGCGCGGCTCCGGATTAACGGGCTCCTTTCTCTCGATATTAAGAGAAATCTTTTCGCCGACCATACCCTCGGTCAGCGACTGCTCCGTTGCATCCTTAGTTAAAACCGTTTCAATAAACTTGCCCTTACGCAGGATAGTTACTCTGTCCGAAACGTCAAGCACCTCGTGCAGCTTATGGGTAATAATGATGATAGCCTTATTATCCGCCTTCATACGGCGCAGAACGCTGAAAAGCTTTTCGGTTTCCTGCGGAGTAAGAACCGCGGTTGGCTCATCAAGAATAAGAATATCCGCGCCTCTGTAAAGCACCTTGATTATTTCAACGGTTTGCTTTTCGGAAACGGACATCTCATAAATCTTTTTATCTAAATCTATATGAAATCCGTATTTTTCGGTTATTTCCTGAACTCGTTTTTTGGCATCCTTGATATTATATTTCTTACCGTCGTTGATGCCGAGAACAATATTTTCCGTGGCGGTAAAAACGTCAACCAGCTTGAAATGCTGATGAATCATTCCGATTTTATAATCGAACGCATCCTTCGGAGATGCAATAACGACGGGCTCGCCGTTAACAAAAATCTCGCCCTCATCGGGATAGTAAATACCCGAAACCATATTCATAAGAGTTGTTTTACCGCTGCCGTTCTCGCCGAGGATTGCAAGAATTTCGCCCTTGCGAACCTGCAAATCAACGTTCTCATTGGCAACGATGGCGCCAAAGCGTTTGGATACGCCCTTCATTTCCAAAGCAAGTGTTTCGCCCATTATTTACCTCCGATTAAAAGCATTAAAGAGCAAAATAAAATTGCTCAAAAAACAACTAATGCCGTGGCCGGGAAACCCCGACCACGGATTATGTTTTAGAATAAATGTTAAGAATAGTTTATTAACCGTAGTTCTCATCAAGAAGAGTGATGCCGTCGATTCTGAGATCGAAGTACGGAGCTGAGCGGAACTGAGATTCAACAAATGCGCCGTCAACGATAACCTCTGTGTCAGGGGTATAAGCAGCGTCGGTATCAACGTCTGCAAGATAAGAGGTGAGGGTTTCGCCGCCAACTGTGAAGGTTGAGGTATCGAATACCTTAATCTCGCCAGCCTCGATAGCAGCCTTAACCTCGTCAATCTTAGCCTGCGTGCCTTCTGCAGCTGCAGTCTCGTTTACTTCGGTAAGAAGAACTGACTCGGTTGCAAGAGTACCGGTCCAGTCATCCTCGATGTCCTTGCCATCGATAGTGCACTGGATTGCATACTCAAAGTAAGGAGCCCAGTTGATTCTTGAAGAAACGATGAAGGTGTTCGGGCAAGCAGCAACGGTTGAGCCGTTGTAAGAAACGTCAGGGATACCTGCAGCTTCGCAAGCGGTGGGAGCACCCATTGAGTCAGCATGCTGGCTGATGAGGTCGCAACCGTCAGCAATAAGCTTTGTTGCAGCTTCCTTCTCTGCAGTCTCGTCATACCATGAGCCTGTGAAGGTTACTTCCATGGTAACGTCGGGGCATACATACTTAGCGCCAAGATAGAAGGAGGTGTAACCGCTGATAACCTCAGCATAGGTGAATGCACCAACATAACCCATCTTAGGAGCGTCGCCCTTAAGGTTGCCTGCTTCCTTAATCTCGTTGAGCTTCATACCTGCAGCAACGCCTGCAAGGAATCTGCCCTCATAGATTGAAGCAAAAGCATTCTGATAGTTAGCAAGACCCTCAGTGTGAGCCTTTGTGCCGGTAGCATGGCAGAACTGAACATCAGGATAAGCCTTAGCAGCCTCAATCATGTAATCCTCGTGGCCGAATGAATCAGCGAAGATGATTTTGCAGCCCTGGTCAACAAGGTCAGCAGCAGCATCGTAGCACTCCTGTCCCTCAGGAATGTTAGTCTTAAGGATTGCAGTTACGCCGAGCTCTTTGCAAGCCTCGTTCGCAGCGTTAATGAAGTTGAGGTCATAGGTTGAGTTTTCATCATGTAAGAAGATGAAGCCTACCTTGAAATCCGCATTAGCAGTTTCCTCGCCGCCGTTGTTGGAAGCTGAGCAGCCTGCAAATACGCCAACAACGAAAAGAACGCTGAGAAGAATTGCGATGATTTTCTTTGACATTTTCATCTTTTTTCCTCCAAAAAAATTTTATTATAAGGCTTTCGCCGAATAACCTAATCTCTGAAAGTAACCTCACCCGTTTCGTGATTCATACTTTCAACTACCGCAAGGCTTTCAACCCTGATGCCCTGCTCGCGAAGCTTATCGCCGCCGTGCTGATATCCCTTTTCAATAACAGCCGAGCAGCCCACAAGCTCTGCCCCGCTTTCCTCAACTATGGCAATTAAGCCCTTAAGTGCATTGCCGACTGCAAGGAAATCATCAACGATGAGAACCTTATCGCCCTTGCCGAGAAAGCGTTTTGAAACCATAACGTTATACGTTGTGCCGTGAGTGAAGGATTCAACAGGAGTAGTATAAACGTCGCCTGCGATATTTTTGGTTTTGGTCTTTTTGGCAAAAACAAGCGGGCAGCCGAATTCCTGAGCAACCATTGAACCGATTGCAATTCCCGAGGCTTCAATTGTTAAAATCTTATTTACCTCACAATCGCTGAAAAGGCGGTGAACCTCTTTACCGATTTCACGCAGAAAAGGAACATCAATCTGATGATTTAAAAAGCAATCAACCTTAAGGATATTGCCCTCATAGACTTCTCCCTCAGCCAATATTTTTTGCTTCAAAAGCTCCATAAAAATATCCTCTCACAACGGGATAATTAATTTCACGGATATAATAAACTATAATTAATGGCAATGCAAGAAAGTTACAGCTTTTGACATCAAATTTTAACCCTTTTGAACGATTTAAAAATAATAATAATTCTTGATTGTGAAATATATCAAATATTGGTTTTTTCAGTGCGTTTTTCTTGGGTAAATTAACAGTCGCGAATAAAAACAAAAGCTCGGCAGACGCACTGCCGAGCCGTATATTTTTAATTTGCCTTGCTCATATCCTGAACCTGCTCAAATTCGGTTACGATTTCGTCATCAGGCTTCTTGGTAATTAAGGAAACGATGATGTTCACAACGAGACCGCAAATGAAGGCGGGAAGCAATTCATAGATTGCTAATATACCGCCGACCTTTGCTGCGATAATAAACTTCCAGATGAACACCATTGCGCCGCCCGTGAGCATACCGAAGATTGCGCCGTATTTATTTGAACGCTTCCAGAAAAGTGAAAGCAGCATTACGGGACCGAAGGAGGCGCCGAAGCCTGCCCACGCAAAGGAAACGATTTTGAATACGTTTGAATTGGAATCCCAGGCAAGAATTACGCCTACAACCGAAATAAGGATAAGCGTTACTCTTGCAACGACCATCTTTGAGGTTTCCGAAAGCTTGAGCTTAAACAGACCGCCGAGAAGATTTTCACTTGCAGAGGAAGAAGCGGCAAGGAGCTGGCTGTCCGCAGTGGACATAGTTGAAGCCAGAATGCCTGCAAGAATCGTGCCTGCAAGGATTGAGAAGAACGCGCCCTTCTGAGAAAGCAGAGTTGCAATTCTGATAATAATCGTTTCGCTGTCCGCAAGCGGCTCAAGCACCTGAGTATTATTTACCATTCCGAGACCTACAACGCCGATGAATACGGCAACTGCCATTGAGATAACAACCCAGACCGTTGCAACTCTTCTTGAAAGAGTAATCTTTCTCGGGTTTTCAATTGCCATAAATCTTAAGAGGATATGCGGCATACCGAAGTAACCGAGACCCCAAGCCATTGTTGAAACGATTGTCAGTGCAGAATAGCTTGCAGCCTCGCCCGTTTCGGGGTTATAAATATCCGTAAGCCCCATATATCCGGGTAAAGCGGCTGCATTATCAATAACAGCACCAATTCCGCCAGCCGAAATAACGCCGAAAATAAGCACGATAAACAGAGCAACAGTCATAACGATTGACTGCATAAAGTCAGTCGTTGATGCTGCATTGAAGCCGCCGAGCGTCGTGTAACCGACGATAACGACTGCGGAAACGACCATAGCAATATGATAATCAATGCCGAACAGCGTGCCGAAGAGCTTTCCGCAGGCAGCAAAGCCCGAAGCCGTGTAAGGCACGAAGAAAATGATAATAACAAGAGCTGCAATAGCCATAAGGATTTTCTTCTCATCCCTGTATCTCTGAGAGAAATAATCGGGAATGGTTATTGCGTCTATCTGAGATGAATAATTGCGAAGCCTTTTTGCGACGATCAGCCAGTTGAAATACGTGCCGATTGCAAGACCGATTGCAGTCCAGCCCGCGTCTGCAACGCCCGTAAGATAAGCAACGCCCGGAAGCCCCATAAGCAGCCAGCTGCTCATATCGGAAGCCTCAGCGCTCATTGCGGTTACAAGCGGGCCGAGCTTTCTGCCGCCGAGATAGAAATCGCCGACATTTTTGGTTTTCCTTGAATATACGGCACCGATGATAACGACGATTGCAAGATAAAAGACAATTGCAATCATAATGCCGATTTGAGCCTTATCCATAAATATTCTCCTTACTTTCTTTTGTTTTAACGCGCTAATACGAAAAAGCACGGTTTATATTAACACATAAGTAGCTCTATGTCAAAAGAAATTTAAAAAAATGCCCCGACCTTTTAAGTCAGGGCAAAAGCATTATTATTTATCAGCTTGCGCGGCTCATATCCTGAACCTGCTCGAATTCCATCATAATTTCATCGTCAGGCTTTTTGGTAATCAGTGAAACAACAAGATTTACTAACAGTCCGCACAGAAAAGCGGGAATGAGCGCATACTGCTCAAAATTATCGCCAAGCATAGGCGCAACAATTAAATCCCAGATAAATACTGAGGCGGCGCCTGCGACCATACCGAAAACGGCGCCGTATTTATTTGAGCGCTTCCAGAACAGAGCAAGCAGCATAGTCGGACCAAGCGACGCGCCGAAGCCTGCCCAGGCGAAAACAAGGATATCCAGCACTTTTGAATTGGAATTCCATGCAAAGGCAATTGCCAAAAGGCAAATTACAACAAGCGTTAGTCTTGCAATAAGCATCGTTTTTTTACCCGTGGCGTCTTTTATCTTGAAAGCGTTGCCGATAACATTTTCACTGATAGCAGATGAAGCAGCCAGAAGCTGACTGTCCGCAGAGGACATTGCGGTTGCAACAATGCCGGAAACAATAACGCCCGCAACAAGTGCAAAAAACATACTGTTTTCAGCCATAAGCGTTGCCAAGCTTATAAAAATCGTCTGATTATCCTCAAGCGCGCCAACCACCTGAGAGCTGTTAACCATTCCGTTGAAGGCTATACCGACAAAAATAGCAAGCGTCATAATTATTGCGGCAAAGCCTGTGCCAAGCCTTCTTGAGGTAGCGAGCCTTCTCGGGTTTTCAATCGCCATAAATCTTACAAGAATATGCGGCATACCGATATAGCCTAAAATCCACGGTACTTTTGACAGGATATCTATATCCTCCCCGCTGCTGTTAATGAATTTATAATCAGCCGAAGCACCGCTTGCGGAATCATAAATATCTCTTAAGCCCAGATAACCCGGCAGCGCTGCAGCGTTTGCCTTAACCGCTTCAAAGCCGCCCGCCTGCTGAACTCCGAACAACAGCGCGATAACCAAGGCAATAAGAATTATCGCCGCCTGAACGCAGTGGGTATTTGAAACTGCATTAAAGCCGCCGATGAGTGTATATGCAAGTATTGCAAGACCCGAAGCGAGCATTGCATAGCGATAATCGGAGCCGAAAAGCACGCTGAAAAGCTTACCGCAGGCGGCAAAGCTTGAGGCAATATACGGAATATAGAACACAATCATTACAAGCACGGAAAGCAAGGAAAGAGTCTTTCTCTTTTCCCTGTATCTCTCAGATAAGAAATCCGGCACAGTAATAGTATCTATATGAGCAGAATAATTGCGAAGCCTTCTTGCGGTTATCAGCCAGTTGAAATACGTGCCGATAACGATACTTATTGCAGTCCACCCCGCGTTAGCCACGCCTGAAGCATACGCCATTGCGGGAAGCACAAGAAACAGCCACGCACTCATATCCGAGCATTCGGCGCTCATAGCCGTAACAAACGGGCTGAGCTGCCTGCCTGCGAGATAAAACTCACCGACGTCTCTTGTTTTCTTGGCGTAAATAAAGCCGACAGCCATAGCAAGAGCCATACAAAACGAAACAGAAACAAGCATTCCGAGCTGAGGCTTGGTTAACGTTATTTTCAATAATAATTCAGCATTCATAGTTTATCATCCTCTAAACAATAAAAAAACGAAAGAATTGCCTTTATTTTAATTATAGCACGTATTGTTAAGAGTGTCAAAAAATAAGGCAAATCCCTGAAAAACAAGGATTTGCCGATAATATTAACTAAATTTTTACTCGGAAGCCTCTTCGGCACTGTCGTCTGATTTTTCATAATCAGACTCAAGATTAATCTGCTTTGTTGTTTCAACGGAAGCAAATGCCTGCTCGGGATCAAAATCCTTTTCAGGGAAAATAACGTTAAGAAGGATACCTGCGATTGAAGCAACAGCAAGAGAGGTAAGAGTGATTGAGGTTGAGCCGAGCGGGATTGTAATGCCGCTTGAAAGACCAAGAGAAAGAACAAGGATAACTGCAGCAACGATTGTGTTGCGAGCCTTTGAGAAATCAACCTTAGCCTCAACGATGTTGCGAACACCGATAGCGGAAATCATACCGTAAAGAACAAAGGAGATACCGCCTACGATAGCTGTGGGCATTGAGTTGATGATTGCAGCAAACTTCGGTGAGAAGGAGAAGAGAATTGCAAAGCCTGCGGCAATTCTGATTACTCTCGGGTCATAAACCTTTGAAAGAGCAAGCACGCCGGTGTTCTCGCCGTAGGTTGTGTTTGCAGGAGCGCCGAAGAGAGATGCAAGTGAGGTTGCAAGACCGTCGCCGAGAAGGGTTCTGTGGAGACCCGGATCGTCAATATAGTTTCTCTGGCAGGTTGCGGAGATAGCGGAGATATCGCCGATATGCTCCATCATTGTTGCGATAGCGATAGGCATAATCGCAATGATTGCGGTTGCAGCCTTAGCGCCGTCGCTTACACCGCCGAATACGGTTGAGCTCCAGTCAATCGGAAGTCCGATCCATTTAGCCTGACTTACAGCTGTGAAATCAATTGCGAAAGCCTCAACGCCTGCAATATTGCCGACAACGATAGCAACTGCATATGCGCCGAGAATACCGAGAAGAATCGGGATAATCTTAATCATACCCTTGCCGAAGATGTTAAAGATAATAACGAGCGCAAGAGCGATAAGAGCAAGCCACCAGTTTGTTGAGCAGTTGCCGATTGCAGAAGGTGCAAGACCGAGACCGATTGCAATGATAATCGGGCCTGTTACAACGGGCGGGAAAAGCTTCATAACCTTGTGAATACCAACGAGCTTGATAACAAGAGCAAGCACAAGATAAAGAGCACCTGCGCAAGCAACGCCGAGGCATGCATAAGGAAGCATTTCCTTATTCGGCGTGCCGTCATCAAGCATAGGCGCGATTGCAGCGTAACCGCCGAGGAATGCGAAGGATGAGCCAAGGAATGCAGGAACCTTGAACTTTGTAAGAACGTGGAACAAAAGTGTTCCCAAACCGGCAAAGAGCAATGTTGTTGAAACAGAAAGGCCTGTAAGCAGCGGAACAAGAACGGTTGCGCCGAACATTGCAAACATATGCTGGAAACCGAGAACAACCATTCTCGGAGCGCCGAGCTGGCGGGCGTCATAAATGCCCTCAGTGCCGACTTTGATTTTTTCTTTAGCCATTGTTTTTCCTCCAAATATGTTTTTTATTACAAAAAAGGGAGAACGGAGAATGGAAAACCGAAGCTTTCCATTCTCTATTCTCTGCTTATTTAGTACCGAAAATTCTGTCGCCCGCGTCGCCGAGACCGGGAACGATATATCCGTTTTCATTAAGATAGCTGTCAAGACCTGCTGCATAAATATCTACGTCAGGATGAGCCTTTTCAAGAGCCTCCAAGCCCTCGGGAGCAGCAATGAGGCAAAGGAATTTAATACTGCGGGGCTTTCTGAGCTTAATCTGAGAAATAGCGTCAATAGCTGAGCCGCCCGTTGCAAGCATCGGGTCAACAACAAACACATCTCTCTCCTCAATATCCTTGGGCAGCTTGCAGTAGTATTCAACAGGCTGAAGGGTTTTTTCATTCCTGTAAAGACCGATATGACCGACACGGGCAGAGGGAACGAGCTTTAAGCAGCCGTCAACCATTCCGAGACCTGCGCGGAGAATGGGAACAAAAGCAAGCTTTCTGCCTGCAATCTGCTTGCAGTCAGCAACGCCGCAAGGAGTCTGAACGCGGATATCCTCAGTCGGCAAATCTCTTGTTGCTTCAAAGGTCATAAGCATTGCAATTTCGTTAACAAGCTCTCTGAAATCCTTAGTGCTGGTTTCAGTGTTTCTGAGAATGCTTAACTTATGCTGAATAAGCGGATGGTCAAAAATAACAACCTTTCTGTCCATAATTAGCTCCCTTCAAAATTCATATTTATCTAATGTAGAATAACACAGTGAGTGACCGAATTCAACAAAAAGTGCCTTACAAATTGGTTACAAAACGGTTAAAGGAGCCGACGGCGCGGCTCCTTATAATATTAACAATTATTTTCCTTTTAATACAGCGTCATATTTTTTCCATTCAGGCTCAACCTCAGCAAGATGAGAATAGAAGTCCTTCGAATGATTCTGCTCATAAAAATGGCAGAATTCGTGGTTAATAACGAATCTTACCGTCTCGCTGTCAAACTGAACGAGACGCAGGCTGAGGGTAATTACGTTCTTCTGCGGACGGCAATTGCCCCACTGGGATTTCATATTTCTGATTTTAAGCTCGGGCATCTGCGGGCAAACGTCCGTGAAATTTTTATAACAGCTTTTAAATATTGACGGAAACATATGCTTTGCAAGATCGCGGCAAAGCTCGGTAAACACAGCCTGCCTGTTTTCAAAGACATCCGAATCCCTTACGAACAGCACCAAGGAGCCGTTGTTAAAGTAATAATAATCCTTGCTCCACTCTCTGATATGGAGGTAGTATTCGTTGCCGAGAAGTGTTACCTTCTCCCCCGTTTTCAATTCATAAGCCATTTTGTTTTTCTCCTCAAACCGCTTTTGAGCGGATAGTATTTTCTCTGCATTTGCAAGCACGAAAGCATCAATCTGCTTTACGGACACGAAGGCAGGCGCGGAAACGTTTACGCTGCCGTCCGGCTTAATACGCAGATTTAAATTTTTCACCCGCTTGCGGGTGAGTGTGTATTCGATTAATGACTGATTATATTTTACCGTTCTCATAATTAAACTAAAAATTCGCTGAACTGTTTTCTTAACGCTCAAACCCTCTCGGGTTCGATTCATTATTCGATACATTAATAGTATAATAAACTCATCATCGGGGAATCGACGAATGCT
>CAJOJV010000019.1 GCA_905234995.1 uncultured Eubacterium sp.
TCCCCCACAGGGGGAAATGTCGCAAAGCGACAAAAGGGGAACGAAGTCGTCGTCCCCTACGATGTGTTCCTGTTACGCCCCGACAAATCCCAATTTGTCCAACTCTAATAAAACCATTGACCTATAATTTTCGCTGTGATATAATAATTTATATCTTATAATACAGGAAGTAATCTTATGTCTAAAAGTGATTTTAATGAAACCAAGGAAATAGTTAAAGCCTCTGCTGCGGGCACATATAAGAAGCACAAGGGGCTGATTATCGGCAGCGCGGTTTTTGCTTTGCTTGCAATCGTGCTCATAATCGGCACGGTTATTATTAATACGGATGAGGTCAGCTCCCGCCTGATTTACAGCTTTATTCCCGATCAGCTTTATATTGAGGAGGTTGGCAGAACCTTTTATTCAGAGCTGAATGAGGATTATGATTCCGATGTTGACGGGCAGGATTTGCTTGCAACCTATAAAACGTATTATATAACGGTTGATGAAAACGGCAATGAGGTTAAGAATTATATTGATAAAACCGAGGTGCTGCGTTTCGGCGAAAACGGCCAGGTGGATGTTAACCTCGTTTTCCTTGCCCGCGCTGCGGAAAAACTTGCAAAAATCTCACAAACAGTCAAAACCGTTGCGGCGGTGCTGATTGTCTGCGCAATTGCCTTCGGCATTTATCTGTGGTATCTTTCATATAAAAAGCGCGAAGCCGCAGCCCGCGAAAAGGTTTATAAAAATAAAAATGAAAACAGGCACAACAAATAAAAAAGACGGCTTTTAAGCCGTCTTTTTTTGCTAAATATTTGCTTGCAAATGCTAAATTGTGTTGCAGCTTAATTCATTCTGAGCTAAATTCGGCAGGCGCCGAGCTATTATATTAATAAGCGTTGACCGCAGGTCAACAATTAGCGTGCCAAAGGCACATTTAGCAACCGTAGGTTATTTAGCGCAGGTTTAACTGCATTTAGCCTAAACAAGTTTTCTTCCCATTAAAACGCCGTGAACGGAAGCCATCATCAGCCCTCTCGTCCATCCGCTTGAATCGCCCAGGCAGTGCAGCTCTTTAATGTTCGTGTTGAAATCCCTGTCCATCTTAACTCTGTTTGAATAGAATTTCAGCTCGGGGCTGTAAAGCAGGGTTTCGGGGCTTGCAAAGCCCGGCACAACGTGATCCATCGCCTGAATAAAGTTAATAATATTAGTCATTGCCCTGTAAGGCATTGCGGCGGTAATATCGCCTGCAACGGCGTCAGGCAGGGTCGGGCGCAGGTTAGAGCGTGAAAGCTCCTTTTGCCAGGTGCGCTTGCCCTCTAAAATATCGCCGAAGCGCTGAACGAGAATGTGCCCGTCGCCAAGCATATTCGTAAGCTCGCCAACCTTCTGCGCATAGGCAATCGGCTGATTAAACGGTACTGAAAAATTATGGCTGCAAAGGATTGCAAGGTTTGTATTCTGGCTTTTAAGCTCCTTAAAGGAATGCCCGTTAACGACGGCAAGGTCGTTATCATAATTCTCCTGTGCAACGAAGCCGCCGGGGTTCTGGCAGAAGGTGCGAACCTTGTTTTTAAACGGCTTTGGATAGCCGACAAGCTTGGATTCGTAAAGCACCTCGTTAACCTTTTCAATAACCTCGTTTCTCACCTCAACGCGCACGCCGATATCAACCGTGCCGGGCTGATGGGCAATGCCGTGGTCGGCGCAAAGTTTTTCAAGCCAGTCCGCGCCCCTGCGCCCCGTTGCAACAACGGTGTGCTCGGCAAAGATTTCCTCGCCGCTTGCAAGGCAAACGCCAAGGCATTTTTCGCCGTCCAGAATAAGGTCGCGGCATTCGCTGTCAAACATTATTTCAACGCCGTTTGCCTGCAGATATTTCTCAATTGAAAAATAAAGCTCCTGCGCTTTTTCGGTGCCGAGATGGCGGATGGGGCAGTCAACCAGCTTTAAGCCCGCCTGAATTGCGCGCTTGCGGATTTCCTTAACCGCCTCGGTGTTGCCAACGCCCTCAACGTGGGTGTCTGCGCCGAATTCAAGGTAAATTTCATCAGTATAATTAATCGTTTCCTGCGCCAGATCCTCGCCGATAAGCTCGGGCAAATCGCCGCCGACCTCGTAGGAAAGGGAAAGCTTTCCGTCCGAAAACGCGCCCGCGCCCGAAAAGCCCGTCGTTATATGGCAATATGGCTTGCAGCCCATGCACTTGCCCGTAACCGCCTTGGGGCACTTCCTCTTTTCAACGGAACGCCCCTTTTCAATAATCACAATGCTTTTTTTGCTGCCCTTTTTAAGCATTTCAAGCGCTGTGAATATGCCCGCAGGGCCCGCGCCGACTATGGCAACATCGTATTTTTTCATCAAAATCCGCAACCTTTTTTGCAAAAAATTAGCCGCTTTCTGCGGCAAGTTAATAATAACATAATATATATTCATTGTCAAACTTGATTTGAAAAATGAGGTGTGATATAGTAGGAATGAAACATATTAAGGCTTCCCCTTGAGGGGAAGCTGTCACCGCAGGTGACTGATGAGGTGGTTTCAACAGCGCGGCAGATTGCTTTAGCCCCTCATCCGTCTGCTCCCTGCGGTCGCATCCACCTTCCCCCGAGGGGGAAGGCAAAAAGGTAGGGATTTCTATGAAGGAATATAACGTTCTGCAATACGGTGCCGTTGGGGACGGCAAGACAAACGACGCCTTTGCAATTCAGCACGCCATTGATGATTGCGCCAAAAACGGCGGCGGTCAGGTCGTTCTGCAAAGCGGCAGAGTGTTTTACAGCGATTCAATCAAGATGCGTGCAAACGTTGATTTGCATATTCAGAAGGGCGCAACCCTGCGCGCAACCGCAAATATAGACGGCTATATCCGCCCGAACAAGCTGATTAACGACCCTAAAACGGCGCTTATCGGCAATCCCGTAACGGGCAAGCCGAGCTTTGTTTTCATCTATGGCTATGAGGCAGACGGCTGCACAATCAGCGGCGAGGGCACGATTGATGCAAACGGGCACGCCTTCGTTCAGCGCAAGGATCAGTATTACGTTACGGGTGAATTTTACCCGCGCCCCACGGCGATTTATATTGAAAAAAGCAATCACATCACCTTCAAGGAATTCACGGTGATTGACGCTCCGTTCTGGACTCTGCACCCTGCGGGCTGCGACGACGTGCTGATTGACCGCATCAGGATTTTAAATGACCTTGATGTTGCAAACAGCGACGGCATTGACCCCGACCATTGCTCAAACGTGCGAATTCTGGGCTGCCATATCACCTGCGCGGATGATTGCATCTGCCTTAAAACGAGCAAGGGTAACAGCGAATACGGACCGACGGAAAATATCGTTATTGACGGCTGCACCCTCGTTTCAACCTCCGCCGCAATTAAAATCGGCACGGAGGGCGTGGGCGATTTCAGAAACGTTATTGTTTCAAACTGCGTTATCAGCCGTACAAACAGGGGGCTTTCCATCCAGATTCGCGACGGCGGCAATGTTGAAAACGTTTCCTATTCAAACATAATTATTGAAACCCGCCGCTTCTGTCCGGATTGGTGGGGCACAGCGGAGCCGATTACGATAACCACCTTTAACCGCGATGAAAACACGAAGAGCGGCAGCATTAAAAACATCCGCTTCTTCAACGTTACGGCAAAGGGTGAAAACGGCGTGCTCATTCACGGCAACGCCGATAATATCATTGAGGATATCACCTTTGAAAACTGCCAAATCGAGCTAACTAAAACCAGCAAGTGGCAGTGCGGGCTTTATGATTTGCGCCCCTGCCTTGATTGGGGTGTTGAAAAATACGATAATTCCGCATTTTTCATCAGGTATGCAAGAAATGTCACAATTATGAAAACCAAAACCAAATGGGGCAATCTGTGCGAGAATTATAAGCATGCGGTTGACGCCGAGAATGTTGAAAATCTGGAGCTTGTGCGTTTCAGCGGGCACAGCGTTTCGCCTGAGATTGAGGATTTGAAGCTCAACAACGTAAGATTGGTTAAATAATATCACATTGATTAACGGGACGCCGACCTCGGCGTCCCGCTTCGTTTATAATTATTTAATATATTAAATTATTGATTTATTTTAAGTTATATATTATTATATAATAGATTAAGTATGTATTAGTGGGAGTATACCCTATGAAGATTTTGATTTGCGGTCTGGGCTTAATCGGTGCAAGCCTTGCAAAAACCTTAAAGAAAAACACCGCGCATTACGTTATGGGCTGGAACAGAACGGAAGCCGTTATGAAAAAGGCGCTTGCAGAGGGCGCCGTTGATGAAATCGGCGAGCTTTCGGATTTAATTCCAAAGGCGGATATCACGATAGTGAATTTTTATACGGAGGCAATCGTGCCCTTCGTGCTTGAACACAGAAACGAGTTTAAAGAGGGCAGCATCGTTACGGACAGCTGCGGCATCAAAACCAAAATCTGCCGCACGCTTGAAAAAGAGGATTTTCCGTTTTATTTCATCGGCGCTCACCCGATGGCAGGGCGCGAGGTTTCGGGCTATGATAACAGCCTGGCAACCCTTTTTGATAAGGCTTCCTTTATCTGCACGCCGACAAACGCCCCGAAAGCGCAGGTGGACACCCTCACGGAGCTTGCAAAGGAAATGGGCTTTGCCCGCACGGTTGTAACGACTCCGGAGCACCACGATGAAATGATTGCGTTTACCTCGCAGATTGCCCACGTGCTGGCGTGCTCCTATGTTTTAAGCCCGCTTGCACCGCAGCATCCGGGATTTTCAGCGGGCTCTTATCGCGATGTTTCCCGCGTTGCAAGGATTAACGGCGAAATGTGGAGCGAGCTTTTTGTTGCAAACAAGGAGCCGCTCATAAGAGAGATAGACGATTTGGTTTCAAATCTTGAAAAATTCAGGCAGGGAATTGAAGCCGAGGATTTTGAAACACTGGAAAGCCTTATGGCTCAGGCAAACAAGATTAAAGAGGAGATTGGCTGATGAAAAGGCTTCACGTTAAAACGGGCGCGCCCTATGATATTCTGATTGAGCGGGGCTTGCTTGAAAATTGCGGCAAATATATTGCGGAGGTTTCAAATGGCAGACAGATTATTGTTATCACTGATACGAACGTTGCTCCGTTATATCTGGAAGCGGCGAAAAGCAGCCTCGAAAAAGAAGGCTTCATAGTTCACAGCTTCGTGTTTGAAGCAGGCGAGGCTTCGAAAACCACAAAAACCGTAGTCGATATGGTTGAATTCTGCGCCGAAAAAGGGCTCACGAGAAAGGATTTAATCGTTGCTCTCGGCGGCGGAGTTACAGGCGATATGGCGGGCTTTGCGGCGGCTGTTTATCTCAGGGGAATTGATTTTGTGCAGATTCCCACTTCGCTTCTGGCGCAGGTGGATTCCTCCGTCGGCGGAAAAACCGCGGTTGATTTGCCCCAGGGCAAAAACCTCTGCGGCGCGTTCCATCAGCCAAGGCTCGTGCTGATTGATGCAAATACGTTGGGCACCTTGCCTGAGCATTATTTTTACGACGGTATAGGCGAGGTTATCAAATACGGCTGCATAAAATCCGCAGGCCTTTTTGAAAGGCTTGAAAATGAAAATCCGCACGATTTCATTGAGGATATGATTTACGAATGTGTGGATATTAAGCGCATAGTCGTTGAAAACGATGAAAAGGAGCAGGGCGAGCGTATGCTGCTCAATTTCGGGCACACGGCAGGGCACGCCATTGAAAAACTTCAGAATTTCAGCGGCATCAGCCACGGCGAGGCAGTCGGAATCGGAATGGTGATGATTACCCGCGCCGGTGAACGCCTCGGCTTAACAGAAGTAGGCTCGGCAGACAGAATTTTTGCGCTGCTTGAAAAATATAATATGCCCACCGAGGTCAGCCATCCGATGCAGGATATCGTTGATGCAATGGGTGCTGATAAAAAGCGCACCGGCAAGGGCATTAATTTTACTATGATAAGAAAAATCGGCGAGGGCTTCATTGAGCCGAAGGCTTATGAAGAAATCCCCGCAATGTTTGAGGAATAATGAGTATTGCAATAATTAAAAATTCAATACTTAACGGCAGTGTTGCCATTCCGCCGTCAAAATCTGCGGCTCACCGCGCGCTTGCCTGCGCCTTTCTTGCGGGCGGCGGCAGCGTTTCGCCGATTATCAGCTCAAATGATATGCGCGCAATGCAGCAGGTTATTGATGCACTTAAAAGCGGCGAACGTGTTATTGACTGTATTGAGTCGGGCAACACCCTGCGCTTTATGCTGCCCGTTGCGGCGGCGCTCGGCAGAGAGGTCACCTTCGTCGGCAGCGGCAGGCTGCCCGAACGCCCGATAACCGAATATCTGCGCCTCTTTCCGCAGCACGGCGTTTCTTGCAGAGCAACAAACGGCAAAATCCCTCTCGCGCTTTCGGGAAAGCTCACAAGCGGGGATTATGAAATTGCGGGCAATATCTCCTCGCAGTATATAACGGGGCTTCTGTTTGCGCTTCCGCTTCTGGAGGGGGACAGCAGAATCGTGCTCACAACCAAGCTTGAAAGCAAGCCGTACGTGGATATGACCTTAAAGGTTATGCGCGATTTCGGCGTAACGGCGGATGAAACGGATTACGGCTATTTCGTGCCCGGCAATCAGCAATATGCCGTGCGTGATTACACGGTTGAGGCAGATTGGTCGCAGGCAGCATTTTTCCTTGCGGCGGGCGCAATCGGCGGCGAGGTTATTCTCACGGGGCTTGATATGAGCTCTGTTCAGGGCGATAAGGAAATCGTTAACGTTTTAAAGCGCTTCGGCGCAGATATAGAAATCGGGGAAGACTGCATTATCAGCAGAAAATCGGCGCTTTCCGGCACGGAGATTGACGCTTCGGATATTCCGGACACGGTGCCCGCCCTTGCGGTAACTGCCGCCTTTGCAAACGGCAAAACGGTTATTAAGGGCGCCGAAAGGCTCAGGCTCAAGGAGTCGGACAGGATTGAAAGCGTTGCCGAAAATCTGAGAAGAATGGGCATTTCGGTTGAAGAAACGGCGGACGGTATGATTATCACGGGCGGTAAGCCGCACGGCGCGGAGCTTCTCGGTTATAACGACCACAGAATCGTTATGGCTTTCAGCGTTGCGGCGGCTTATGCAGACGGCGAAAGCACGATAACCGAAGCAAATGCAATCGATAAAACTTACCCAACCTTTTTTGAGGATTATGCAAAGCTCGGAGGAAAGATAAATGTCATCGGTAATGGGAAATAAAATCAAGCTTTCCGTTTTCGGCGAAAGCCACGGCGCGGCAATCGGCTGCGTGATAGACGGCTTTCCCGCGGGAATAACGCTTGATAACGAAAAAATTAACAAGGATATGCAACGCCGCGCACCGGGCAGGGATAAAACCGCAACCCCACGCAAAGAGGCGGATGAGCCGATTATCTTAAGCGGAGTTCTTAACGGCAAAACCACGGGCGCACCGATTGCAATGCAAATCCAAAATACGAACACGAAAAGCGGGGATTATGCAAATATTGCTCTCGTGCCCCGCCCGAGCCACAGCGATTATCCCGCGTTCGTCAAATACGGCGGCAATAACGATGTCCGCGGCGGCGGGCATTTCAGCGGCAGGCTGACGGCGCCGATTGTTTTTGCAGGCGCGCTTGCAAAGCAGGCGCTTGCGGAAAAGGGAATTATAATTGCCGCGCATATAAAGCAAATCGGCTCCGTTTCGGACGAGGGCTTTGATAAAAACGATATTTCAAGAGAGCTTATTGAGGCGCTTGCGGTCAGCAGCTTCGGCACGATAAGCGCGGGCGCTGAAGCCGAAATGCGCGCAGAGATTGAGGCGGCAAGGCTTGATGGCGATTCCGTCGGCGGCATTATTGAATGTGCCGCAATCGGCGTTCCCGCGGGCTTCGGCGGCAATATGCTTGATACGGTTGAGGGCAGGCTTGCCTCGGCGCTTTTCGGAATTCCCGCTGTTAAGGGCGTTGAATTCGGCGCAGGCTTCGGCTTTGCTCAGATGCACGGCAGCGAGGCAAATGACGGATATGAAATCGCAAACGGCAAGGTTCAGCTTAAATCAAACAACAACGGCGGCGTGCTCGGCGGAATAACGAGCGGCGCACCGATTGTTTTCAGCGTTGCAATTAAGCCGACCCCGTCAATTTCAAAGCCGCAGGCAAGCGTTAATCTTGAAGCCATGGAAAATGAAACGCTTGTGATAAACGGCAGGCACGACCCCTGCATAGTTCCGCGCGCAGTGCCCGTCGTGGAGGCTATGGCGGCAATAACGCTGCTGGATATTATTATCTGATTGGAAATATAAATTAAATGGATTTACTTGAATTAAGAAAACAAATTGATGAAATAGACGATGAGCTGATTCCGCTGCTTGAAAAGCGAATGGGAATTGCGGCGCAGGTTGCCGAATACAAGGCGCAGCGCGGTATGCCCGTTTTAAACGAGCAGAGGGAAAAGGAAATTCTTGAGGACGTTAAGCAGAAATGCGGCGAGGACGGCGACGCTATCTCAACGATTTTTGCCGCTGCAATGGATGCCTCGCGCGCAAAGCAGCACAAGATTATCGGCGGCGGGCAGGAGCTTCGCGAGCTCGTGGGCAAATCAATGCCAAAGGGCGATATTTTCAGCAAAAGCGTTTCCGTTGCCTGCGCGGGCGTGGACGGCAGCTATGCCTCCAAAACCGCAAAAAAGCTTTTCCCGAACGGCACGATAAGGCATTACAGGCTGTTTGAGGATGTGTTTGAAGCGGTTAACAGGGGCGAAACGCCGTTCGGCATTATCCCCGTTGAAAACTCAACGGCGGGCTCCGTGCATGAATCCTACGATTTGATTATGAAATACCGCTTCTACGTTGTGGGCTCCTATTCGCTTGACGTCAGCCATTGCCTGTGCGCAAGGAAGGGCGTCAGGTATGAGGATATAAACGAGGTTTACAGCCATCCTCAGGCGCTGGCGCAGTGCTCAAAATTTCTGAAGGATTTTGATTTCACGGGAATTAACCACACAAACACGGCTGCGGCGGCAAAATTCGTTTCCGAAAGCAAGCGAAAGGATATCGGCGTAATCTGCTCTGCAGAGGCGGCAAAAAAATACAATCTGCAGATAATCAAAACGGGAATTCAGAATATCAGCGCAAATAAAACCCGCTTCATCGTTATTTCCAAAAAGCTGATTATTCCCGAAAACGCGGATAAAATTTCGCTGATTTTTTCACTGCCGCACACCACGGGCTCGCTTTATCGCGTGCTCGGCAGGTTTTCAATGACGGGGCTGAATTTAACGAAGCTTGAATCCCGCCCCCTTGCAAACGGCGAATTTTCATATTTCTTTTATGCGGATTTGCTCGGCAACGTGCGCGATGAGGCAACGCTCGATTTGCTTTCTGCGCTCTATTCCGAGCTCCCGAATTTCAAGTTTTTGGGAAACTATCACGAATATTAATAGCTAAATTCGCCTGACGGCGAGCGAAATTTAACCTTGCGGTTAAGCGAAATTTGACTGCGTCAAACTAAAAGCTATTAGCTCTTAGCTGCAAAGCAATTTAGCTGTGCGAAGCACAATTTAGCTACCTTTTGGGGAGTGTTTTGCTTGAAAAGAACCAAGCGTCATCAAACAAATTTAATATCCTCAATCATCGTTATTGCAACCGTTGCGGTGCTTGTGTTTTTAAGCATATGCCTTTTCAGACAGGCAGGGCTTGAGGCAAGATTTAACGCGGTTATTAACTGGCTTGCAAGGCTGGACAGAGCAGTGGCGGGGCTTGATACGCACATTGAAATTCTGATGTGCATATTTGCGCTCTATATTGCAAAATGCCAGCTGCCTATTCCCGCAAGCGTGCTGTGCGTAATCTCGGGTATGGTTTTTCCGCTGCATTATGCAATGATTATTAACACGGTGTTCACGCTGTTTTTGTTTTACGTTAAGTATCGCGAGGGGCGCTGGATAGGCGGCGGCTGGGCGATGATGATTTTAAACATTCGGCAGGCAAGGTTTATCAAAAACTGGGTTGAATTCAAGGGCTCCGGCAATCCGTATATACTCGTCGTCAGCCGCTTGTTTCCCACAATCCCTATTAATATGATTTCAAAGCTTTACGGCTCAATGCATTATGACCTCGTTTATTATATGCTGCTTAGCATCGTGGGCTATTTTCCGAGGATGTTTATTTACACCAAAATCGGCGCCGAGCTTTATAATCCGTTCTCGCGCAGATTTATTATTCTCTTAATGATAATCGTTGCCTTCACGGGCATAACAAGCCTGATATTCAATGTGTTTTACGGCATTCGCTCAAGGCAGATGACGCAAACGCTTTTGATATATTCACAAAAAGAAAAATATAAAATTGTTTTATAGAGAGGAACGCATTATGAAACCACTTGAATTAATTAATGCCATCAAGGCAGGCGAAATGGATGCAAAATTAAAAGCGGTTTATGTTACGGAGGAATTCGTTGAACAGCAGAAGCCGCGTTACGTTATGCTGCTTGAGGAATTTGAAAAGCTCTTCGGAGGTGACAGGGATGTTATCATCACCTCAGCTCCCGGCAGAACGGAGATTTGCGGAAATCATACGGACCATAATAACGGTAAGGTGCTTGCAGCCTCAATTAATCTTGACGCTATCGGCGTCGTTGCAAAAAGCGCGGAGCCCACGGTGCGCGTTAAATCCGTTGGGCACGCTATGAATGTTGTTGATATAACAAAGCTTGTTCCGGATGAGGCGCAGTACGGCAATTCAACGGAAATGGTGCGCGGCGTTATTTCAAAGATTAACGATTGGGGTTATGAAATCGGCGGGTTTGACGCCGTTACAACCTCTGACGTTATGGGCGGCAGCGGGCTTTCAAGCTCTGCTGCTTTCGAGGTGCTTATCGGCACCACAGTTTCATATCTTTATAACGAGGGCAAAATCTCCGCGGTTGAGATTGCAAAGGCGGCGCAGTATGCTGAGAATGCTTTCTTCGGCAAGCCCTGCGGTTTGCTTGACCAGATGGCTTCCTCCGTCGGCACCTTCGTTACGATTGATTTTGAATCAACGGAGGAGCCGGTTATCAAAAAGGTTGATTTTGATTTTTCAAAGAGCGGGCATTCCCTTTGCATTATTGACACGGGCGGCAGCCACAGCGATTTGACGGATGATTATGCCGCAGTGCGCGAGGAGATGGAAAGCGTTGCAAAGGCAATGGGAAAAAGGGTGCTCCGCGAAATTCCGTTTGAGGATTTCAGGGCGGCTGTGCCGAGCCTTATGGGCAAGGTTAACGACCGTGCAATCCTGCGTGCCTTCCATTTTTATAACGAAAATCTCAGGGTTGATAAGGCTGTTTCAGCGCTTGAAAACGGCGATTTTGAGGCGTTCAAAAAGGTTATTTGCTCAAGCGGCTTGTCCTCGTATATGTATAACCAAAACGTATTCTCCCCCTCAAATCCGACGGAGCAGAAGCTTTCCGTTGCGCTCTGCATTTCGCAGGAGCTGCTTGAGGGCAAGGGCGCTTACCGCGTTCACGGCGGCGGCTTTGCGGGCACGATTCAGGCGTTCGTTCCTAACGAAATTCTTGCCGAATACAAGGCGGCAATGGAAGCCGTTTTCGGCGAGGGCAAATGCTATGTGCTGATTATCCGTCCCGTCGGCGGCACAAGGGTTATCTGATTTGATTTTAAAATTGTGGGGAATATGAGATGAAATTTGTTTTTATTGAAAATCCGATTGCGGGTCATAAGGACAGGCAGCTGCTTTTCAAGGAAGTGCAGTCCGCATTTCGCTGGAGCGATGATGAAATGATTATTGAGGAAACTCAGTATGCGGGGCACGCCAAGGATATTGCGGCTGATTATGCGGCTAAATACGGCAAGGATTGCGTTATCGTTTCCTGCGGGGGCGACGGCACCGTGCACGAAATTGCAAACGGGCTTGCACACACGGAAACTCCGCTTATGATTCTGCCCTTCGGCACCGGCAACGATTTTGCCAAAAAGGTTTACGGCGCCAAAAAGCTGGACGCGCTTGAAATCGTGCGCAGCTTCGGGCTTCACAGCGGCAAGCTGAGCTATGAGGTTAAGCCGATTGATTTGATTGATTATAACGGCGAAAAATGCATAAACGTTATGAGCTACGGGCTTGATACAAAGGTTGAAACCATTGGTAAAAAAATGGCGGACAAGGCAAAATTCCTCGGCCATCAGGCGTATAATATTGCAATTGTGCCTGCAATTCTGCAGTCAATGAAATATGAAATCAATCTTGAGCTTCAGCTGGTGGATGATTATGATAATGCAAAAACACTGACTCTCACCCCTGCGGAATACACTCTGCTTGCAATCTGCAATGCAAGCTATTACGGCGGCGGCTTCTGCCCCGCTCCGAATTCAATTCTTGATGACGGCGTGCTTGATTTTTGTATGGTTGATGCGGTTAAGCTGCACCAGGCGCTTCCGCTTATTCCGAAATACAGCGCCGGCACGTTAACCGAGGAAGATAATAAAAAGGTACATATCGGCAAGCTCGTTGGCGGCAGAATATGGTCAACTGACGGCGCGCCGCTCCTCGGCAATTGTGACGGCGAGAATTTTAACTACAGCGAAGTTGTTTTTAAAGTTGAACCCAAGGCTATAAATATTTGTTTTCTTAAAACCGAATAATCTTTCGGCTTAAATGTAGGGGGCGCCGACTCGGCGCCCCGTTGGTGATTTATATGAAAACTTTCAAAAAAATTATTATTGTTATTGCAGTTATTATTCTTGCGGCGGCGGTTGCAGTGGGCGGCTTTTTCCTGTTTTATAAGCCTACGCTCGTTTTCGACGCAAAGAATTATGACGGCACCGTAACGGGCGGCGCCTCGGGTTATCTTTACGGCATTGCGGAGGAGGGAGTGCCCTCCCGCGAAATGGTTGAAAGCGTCGGCATAACGAGCCTTGCAACCAAAACCACCCTCGGGCTTCAGCATCCGATTGCCGAAATGGGCGACGTTGCGGACGAGGCGGTTTCGGGAGGCGCGGATTATCTCTGCGTTTATCTGCAGGATATGTATTCCACCTGGTATTATGAGGAAGCCGCAATTAACGAGGCAAAGAAAAACGGCACATACGATTGGGAAACCTTCCTTAAGGAGGATTTTTTCCCGAGGATTGAGGAAACCGTAACCGCAATTAAGGCTTCCGATTATCACGATAAAATCGTTTATTGCCTCTTCAACGAGTGCGATAACGGCGTGTGGTTCGGAGAATGGGTAACGGACCCCGAGAATCCCGAAAACGGCTGGAATGATTTTAACGATATCGGCAGGCAGAATTTAAACGCTGCGTGGAAGCTGACCTATGATTACGTTAAATCCCTTGACCCCGATGCGCTTATCGGCGGCCCCGGCAACTTTGAATATAATATTGAAAAGCTGAATAATTTCCTCAGCTTCACTGCAGAAAACGATTGCACGCCCGATGTGATTATTTATCACGAGCTGCAAATCCGCTCAATCTATGATTTCCGCGCGCACGTTGCGGAGCTTCGCGAGCTTGAAGAGGAGCTCGGCATCGGCGATTTGATGATTCTCATCACCGAATACGGCATAATGGAGGATAACGGCAATCCCTGCACGATGATGAAATATATCTCCTGCATTGAGGACAGCAAGGTTTACGGCGACCAGGCTTATTGGCTGCTTGCAAATAATCTCTGCTCCACGGCGGCTGATTATAACACGCCGAATTCCGCGTGGTGGTCCTATCACTGGTATGCACTGATGCAGGGCGAAAATCAGATGCATTGCACGATTCGCGATATCACCCATTCGGATTTGGGCAAGGCGATTAAAGAAAAACGCGAGCCGAGATACGAAAAATTTATGGGCGTGGGCTCAATTGCGGATGATGAAATCCTCGTTGCCGCGGCAGGCGCAGACTATGCGGGCAATATCAAAATCAAGAATTTAAAGGGCTCTGCGCTCTATAAGCAAAACGTTCTCGTTGAGGTCAGCAGAGTTACCTATCAGGGCATTCAGGGCAAGGTTACAAGCCCCGAAATTGTTAAGTCTTACTCGCAGAAGCTCGGCGGCTCAATCACCGTCAGCCTCGGCGAAATGGATAAAAACGCCTCATATTTCGTTCGTATCGTGCCCTGTGCAGAGGAGCAGGAAAGCTTTGAAAACGATAATCTTTACACCCGCTATGAATTTGAAAACGGCACGCTTATCGGCAACACCTATACCTATGACAGCGCATATGCTACCACGGGCGAGCAAAACGGAATGGTCGGCGGAATGGAAAACGAGGGCGATGGCGTTGAGCTTATGATTAACGTGCCCGAGAAAGCCTCTTACGAGCTGAAATTCATTTACGGCAAAGCAAACGACGGCGAGCGCGATGAAAACGGCAGGCAGAGCGCTGACGACAGAATTGACGGCAGGGTTATGCTTTCAATTGACGGCAAGCAGCAGCCGCTCAGCCTTTCAAACACCGTTCGCAGCGAGATGACGGATTGCCTTACGCTCACGCTTACGCTTGAGGCGGGCAACCACAAGCTGCGCGTGGAGCATATGGACGGCACCTATGTGCTTGACAGCCTTCTGATGCGCAGGGCTGAGGATAATCAGCCGCTGCACACCTATTATCAAAAGGGTGAAAACGGCAAATCCCTTGTGATTATCGCGCCCTATGACGGCTGGTTTGACGTTAGCCTTGATGATGAAAGCCGCTTAACCTTCCTTAAACGAGGGTTAAATAAGCTTGAAGATAACGGCGTTTATACAAACGTTAAGGTGCTTCCGAGCAGCGAGCAGGGCTTCACGCAGACCTTTGCGGCAGATGAGCTTGAGCTTGCGGGAACGGCGTATCTTTCGGGGGACGGCTCATACGTCGGCGGTATAACCTCTGACGGCGGCAGCGCTGAAATAACCGTTAACGCGCCCCACAGCGGGGAATACTATATAACCTTTAAATATTCAAACAACGATGAAAACGGCATTCACGCCTATAACATCGATTTGGTTGAGGATTTCGTTTCAATCGAAACTGCCGAGGGCACGACGGAGCTTTATTGCCGCAACACCTGCAGCTGGCAGACCTACACCACCGTTACGGCGGTAATCAGGCTTGCCGAGGGCGAGAACACGGTTTTGATTCATAACGACGGTTATAATCTCTTTAACGGCACGGCGGCAAACGCACCGCGCATTAAGAGCATTTCCGTCAATGAAAAATAATCGGCAGCGGGCAGGCGCAGAGACCTGCACCTACAAAGCATTTAATAAATAAAGCAAGGGAGGGCGATATGCTCTCCCTTTTTTTGCATATTGACAAATGCATTTTAATATGATATATATGAATTGGAACTGTACTACCCCGTGTAGTACAGTCAAAAAAATTACCCTAACTGTACTATAGTGAATAGTACAGTCAAATATAAGGAGGTGGGGCTTATGCCGCAGGAAAAGGCGTTTATCAGAACTCAGGGGCTTTCGAGGTTTTATTACGTCGGCAACGAAACGATAACGGCGCTGAACGATATTAATCTTGAAATTGAGCGCGGCAAAATCTGCGCGGTGCTCGGTACCTCGGGCTCCGGAAAATCCACACTGCTCAATATGCTTGCGGGGCTTGAGCGCCCGAGTATGGGCTCGGTTTCAATCGGAAAATACCGCATTGACCAATTAACCGAAGCGCAGCTTGCGCAGTTTCGCCAGCGGTTTTCGGGCTTCGTATTTCAGTCCTATAATCTAATTCCCACGATGACGGCGCTTGAAAACGTTGCGCTGCCGCTGATGTTCAAGGGGGTTGAAAAAAAGGAACGCGAGCAGCGCGCCCTTGAAATGCTGAAAATGGTCGGCATCGAAAACAGGGCAAACCACCGCCCCAGCGAAATGAGCGGCGGTCAGCAGCAAAGGGTTGGCATTGCGCGCGCGTTTGCAACGAATCCGAAGGTCGTTTTTGCGGATGAGCCCACGGGCAATCTGGACAGCCGCACGACGGATGAGGTTATGCGCCTCGTTACGGATTTGGTGCACGCTCAGCAGCAGACTATGGTGCTTGTAACGCACGACGCCTCCGTGGCGCAATATGCGGATATGGTCGTTCGCATATCGGACGGAAAAATTACAGAGCAGTATGAAACGAACGGTATTGAACAGGAGAAGAGTTATGAAAAGAATTAAACCGATTTTCGCCGTTTTGGCGGCAATAATTATGATGTTTTCAATGGCGCAGCCTGTGCTTGCTCAGGGTGAGGATTACGGCGATTCCCCCTCAATTCTGACCCCGCACATCGTTGCGCAGAGCTTTTCTGCCGATAAGGCGGTATATAACGGCACGGTGTTTAATTTAAGCTTCACGTTGAAAAATACGAGCACGGACGTTGACGTGCGCAACGTTTTAATCCGCCTTTCGGGCGGCGAAGCATTTGCGGTTAACAGCGGCACGGACACTGTTTATGCGGATAAAATAGCAAAAAACGGCACGGCAACCTTCAGCAAGGGCTTCGTTTGCGCGGATAATGCGCCCGCGGGTATGGGCATAATCTCCGCCTCGGTAAGCTATGAATATTTTGAAGGCGAGGAGAAGTTTTCCGCGTCGGAGGAATTCACCTTCAGCATTAAAATTAACGAGCTTGAAACCTCCGCGCCCTCAACAAATCAGAATTTAACCCCGCAGCTTTTGATTTCCAAATTCTCCTTCGGCAGCGCAGAGGTTAACGGGGGAGAGGTTTTCAATCTCAGCTTCTCGGTTAAAAACAACTCCTCCTCAATAAAGGTTCAGAACGTTATCGTTAAGCTTTCGGGCGGCGAGGCATTCGTCGTTGCAGACGGCACGGATACGATTTCGGTTGATTCAATTCCCGCAAAGGGCAGCGCAAATATAACGAAGGCTTTCAAGAGCCAGAGCACTATTCCCTCGGGCATTTATCCGATTTCGGCTTCGATCAGCTTTGAATATTTTGACGGCGGCGAAAAGCAGCAGGGCAGCGCGGATTTGGTTATGAGCATTCCCGTTGCACAGCAGGATAAGATTTCCTTTGAGGGCATAAGCCTTTCAGAACAAACTATCACTCAGGGGCAGGAAAACGATTGCGGCTTTCAGATTATAAACAGCGGGCAAACCCGCCTTTCAAACTGCAAGGTTGTTCTTGTGGATGATAATAATCTCGTGCTCGGCAGTGCATACATAGGAAATATTGAGGCGGGCACGCAGTTTTCAAGCAATTATAATCTGCCCGTAACCTTCGAACAGCTTGGCGAAAAAAAGCTTATTCTCGTTCTTGAGTATGAGAATGAGGAGGGCGAAAAGAAAAGCACCCAAACTGAATTCAAGGTAACCGTTGAGGAGGAATTCAACCCGTTTGAGGACGTTTTTGACGATACGGAGGATGAGGTTAACACCGTCAGCCCCGTTAAAATAATTGCAATTTCGCTCGGCGTGCTGGCGTTAATCGTCGGCGGAATTATCGGCACGGTCGTTGCAGTAAAAAAGAAAAAAGCAAGAAAGGGCAGTGTTGTTATAGATGAAGAAATCTGACCTTTTCTTAATGGCATTGCGTAATCTCAGAAACCGCAAAACCCGCACGAGGCTTACGGTTATCGGCGTTATCATCGGCACCTGCGCCATTGTAATAATGGTTTCAATCGGCGTCGGCATAGATAAAATGGTAACCGCTCAGTATTCTTCGGACAGCTCATTGAATAAGGTCACCGTTTATGAGGGCTATTCGGACGAGGGCGAGCAGGAGGTTGCTCTTGACGATAATGCGCTTGATTATCTTAATTCCCTTGAGCACGTCGATATGGTTGTGCCGATAGTTGACGTCGGCAGCTATATGACGATAACGCGCGGTAAATACAGCCTGCAGTATGCTGAGGTCAAGGGCATTGATTTTGCAGCGATGGAGCAAATCGGCTTTAAGCTGACGGATGGCAGCTTCAACGTTGCGGATAAAAGCACCACGGTTTATTTTGGCAATGAGGTCGTAACGAATTTTGCGGACGCACAGGGCAATCCCGTTAAGTATAAATATGATGAAAATTATGAGATAACGGAATGTGAAATTGACCCGATGAAGGACGTTTTCTTTATGGGCACGCCCGTTTATTCTCAGGCGGACGGCAGCGTAACGTCTGCCAATGAAAAGCGCATTAAAATCGGCGGAATAATCAAAAACGATTATAAGGTTGATTATTCCTCAGGCACGGTTTACGTGGATATAGAAACCGCAAAGCAGCTCATCAGGGATTATAATAAGCTGAATCCCGCGGGCGAAAAGGCGCAAATCAGATATTCAAGCGTTTGGGTTTACGTTGATGAAATGGCAAACGTTAGCGACGTGCAGAAAAAAATTCAGCAAAGCGGGCTCGGCTCCTATTCGGATGAGGAGGGGCTGCAGGAAACCAAAAAAATTATGAAGGTCGTTCAGCTCGTGCTCGGCGCAATCGGCGCGGTTTCAATGCTCGTTGCTGCCTTCGGCATCAGCAACACTATGATTATGTCCGTTTATGAGCGCACTAAGGAAATCGGAATTATGAAGGTTATCGGCTGCGATATCAAGGATATCAAGGCAATGTTCCTTTATGAGGCGGGCATAATCGGGCTGACGGGCGGCATAATCGGAATTATAATCAGCTATATTATTTCTGTTATTGCAAATGTGGTTGCGCGCGGAATTATCAGCTCTATGGGCACGGTGGACGACGGAGTTAAGGTTTACGTTTCCTCAATTCCTCCGTGGCTTGTGCTGCTCGGAATCGGCTTTTCCGTCATCGTCGGCGTGCTTGCGGGCATTGCGCCGGCTAACCGCTCCGTAAGGGTAAGCGCGCTAACTGCAATTCATAATGAGTAAGAGGTAAGAGACCAGTAGTCAGTGGGCAGTGGTCAGTGAGGGGTCGCTTCGCTCCGATTATATTAGGGCGGCAGATTGACGCCCCTACGGTGATTAACAACCTCAAGATAAGAAAAAAGTCGCAGGGGCGGATATTATCCGCCCGCAAAAAAGGTGATGATATATGTTTGTAATTGATACAACAAGCAGAGAGCCTATTTATACGCAAATTGAAAAAAACATAGTTAAATATGTAAATCTGGGCATATATGAAGCGGGGGAAATGCTTCCCTCCGTGCGCGCTCTTGCAACTCGGCTCGGCATTAATCCGAACACCGTTGCAAAGGCTTATAAGAATTTAGAGCAAATGGGCGTGCTTTACACCTTGCCGGGCAAGGGAATCTATGTTTCTTCAAAACAGCTTGATGAGGTTATGCTGCTTGCACGGGAGCATCTGAGGGGCGCACTTTCGGATGCAAAAAATGCAGGCGTTTCAAAGGAAACCCTGCTTGAAATGATTGATGAGCTTTGGAGGGACGGCAAATGATTGAGATAAAAGAAATCACCAAAACCTTTGGCGAAACTAAGGCGCTCAATGAGGTTTCATTTAATATAGAGGGTGGCTCAGTGTTCGGGCTCGTCGGCTCAAACGGAGCGGGCAAAAGCACGTTGCTGCGCGTTCTGGCGGGCGTTTTTCAGCCCGACGGCGGCAACGCTTATCTGAACGGCGAAACCCCGTATGAAAACAATGCGGTTAAGGAAAAAACCGCCTTCGTTTCGGATTTCCCTTATTTTTACAGCGGCGCAACGCTGGATAGTATGGCGCGTTATTATAAGGATATGTATTCAAATTGGGATGATATCCGCTTCACAAAGCTTAAGGCTGCATTTCCGATTAACCCCGCTCAGAAAATCTCAACGATGAGCAAGGGTATGCAGCGCCAGAGCGCAATAATTCTTGCCCTTTCCCATAACCCCGAATTCATTCTTTTTGATGAGGTTTTTGACGGGCTTGACCCCGTTATCCGCGAGCTCGTTAAGCGCATACTCATTGATTACGTTGATGAAACGGGCGCAACCGTCGTTATCGCAGGGCACAACCTCAGAGAGCTTGAGGGCTTTTGCGACCATATCGGGCTGCTGCACCTCGGCGGTATACTTATGGAAAAGGATATTGACAGCGAGGCAATGGGTATGTTCCGCGTGCAGTTCGTGCTGCCGGAGGAGGCTTCGTTTGATGAGCTGCGCTCAAAGCTCAACATCGTTAAGGAAAGCAATCAGGGCAAAATGATTCAGCTTACGGTTAAGGGCAATAAGGAGGAGATTGATTCCGTGCTTGAAGCGGCAAGCCCCGTTTTCCTTGAAACTCTGCCGTTAACGCTTGAGGAAGTATTTATCAGTGAAATGGAGGTTGCAGGTTATGACATCAACAAGTTCGAGTTCTAAATTCATTGCGGCTTTCAAAAAGCTGTTAAAGCGCCGCTGGGCAGGCGCGGCAATCATTTTTGCGCTCAGCAATATCTCTGCCGTTGTTGCCAGCGTTTTTATGCTTTCATATTATTTGGGCAATAACTCAACGCTTTTATCCGATGCAAGCAGCAGGGCGATTAACGATGTAGTCAAGGAGCCTCTTGATTTGAGCGTTGAATATTCCGCTTTCTGCGGTGCATTGTGCATTTTTATCGGCATTTACTGCCTGTTTCAGTGCCCGAAATATTTCGGCGAAATATATAAAAAGCGCTCCTGCGATTATTATTTCGCAGCTCCGATAACGAGGGGAGAATACTTCAATTCGGCGTTTCTTTTCGGCGCAATTGTTGTTTCGCTTTCTTATGTTTCCGGCGCGCTGCTTAATCTGGCAATTTTAAAATCAATTGTTAAGGCGGGAATTATTGTTGATTTTAACTCCTGCATTTCAATGCTGCTTGCACTGCTTGCGGCGTTTGCGCTGCTGCTTCTTTGCGCAGTGCTTTCGGGCAAAAAGTTGCATTATTTCGTGCTTGCGTTTATTGCGCTTGCAATTGCTCCGCTTGCGTTAACGGGCATCTCATCGAATGTTAATAACCTCTGGGGCGTAATCCGCCCAAGCGATGCCATGGCGGCGTTCAGCCCCGCAGGCAATGCGATCTGTGCCTATTTGAATGATATTGAATACTTTGGCAATTACGGCTCGGCAAAGCTTTTAATCATCATTTCCGCAGTTGAGATTATTGCCTTTTATATCACAGGGCTGATTGTGTTTAAGCGCAGAAAGGCAGAGGTTGCAGAGGTTTCGCTCTCAGGCAAAATCGTGCCGTTTTTATTCCTTGCAGTGGTGCAGGTTTATGCATTTATGCGTCTTGGAAGATTAAATTTCTATGCGTTCATTATCGGCGGCGGTATAATCGTTGCAGTGATAACAACTATGGTGTTTACTGCAATTTTCTATAAAAAAGTATTCACAAAGGGAACGCTCATCACCCTTGCCTGCACGAGCGCGGCGTGCATAATCTTCCTTTCCGCGTTGTATCTGCCGAAGCATAATTCCTTCGTTAAATACGTTCCCGAGGCGGATGAAATTGAAAGCGTTGAATTTACAGAGGATGACTGGGCTTATTCCGATTATAACACAAGCATTTTCAACCGTCTGGTTGCTTCATATGCCTATGATTATGCCACAACTTATTCAATCACAAGCAGCGAGGCGATCGAAAAAACAATCGCCCTGCACGAAGCGGTTGTTTCGGATGATGTAATTTCACGGCGCTATCTGGATTATACGAATCCCTTAGATTCGGATAACGAAGACGAAAATGATTATTATTACAGTGATACGGGCTTTGAAATAAAGTATCATCTTAAGGACGGCAGCACCGTTGCAAGGCAGTATTGCGTAAACGCAAGGTTTATTATTGATGAGCTGAGAGCTCTGATGCGGACTCAGGAGCTTATCCGCCAGACTTCACCTTATAACGCAGACCTCAGCAAGTTGGCTTTTGCGGGCGTTCAGGCGTTTGATTTAACCCCGCAGATTGATGAAGACGGCGACGTATATTATGAAAATTATTTCTATACAACCGAGGCAACGGAAATCACGGCTGATTATGCCGAGCTGCTTGAATGTATAATTGCGGACAGGGCTGATGAAAGCATCAACTTCAGCTCATCGGATTCCTTAATTCAGTATTATCAGGACAGTAATTATAATTCGCTTGCGCAGCACAACGTTGCCACAATCGGCATCTATCTCTATTCCGATGATGCCTCTCAGAAATATAATGATAAAATTGCGGCAATGAGCTGGGAGGAATTTGCCCGTTACAGGGAAAGCGACTGGTATTATGAAGGTGATTTCGTCAGCGATGAAATGGAGGAATATTATATCGATGTTTTTGATGAGGACACCCGCACGATTGAATATCTCAAATCAATCGGAATTGAGGTAAAAACCGCAGAGTAAATAAAAAACGGCAGAGGATTTCTCCTCTGCCGTTAAATTATGTAATCTACCTTAATAGAGCAAAGCCCAAATCAATCGCGCCGCCCAAAACCCTTGAGGTTTTGTACATACCCAGGGTTTCCGTGAACCACAATATAATAAGCGCAATGAAAATTGCAATTAAAAGAGTTTCCTTTTTCATTTAAAAAGCCTCCCTAAAATCTTCTGCATATACTATTATAAACAATTTTAAAAATAAATCAACTCTAACTTTTAATAATAAATAACAATTTTTAAAAATATATGTTGAAAATGGCAAATTACTGTCCTATAATATAGTGGATTTTTGATAATGGGGGAGTTTGTGAATATGAATTTATCAGCTCTTTTTTATACAGCGGATTTAGTTGCGGATAACAGCCCTGCCTTCACCTCAACCGTGGTTATTTCAGGGCCCACCATCGTGCTTGCGGTTATTGCCTTGCTCGTTATCGTTCTGTTCCTTATCGGCAGAGCTTCGCGCAGGGCGGCGGATGTCAAAAAGCATCTCACTCAGCATGAAAAGGATATGCGCGACGGCACCATTAACGGCAAAAAGCCTAAGAAACGCGAATTCAGAGAGCCCGCACCCGCGGCACCTCAGGGCGTAACGCCGGAGGTGGTTGCGGCAATCAGCGCGGCTGTTTATATGCTTGAGGGCGAGGGCGCGGTTGTAAAAAGCATTCGCCCGCTTCGCAAAAACCCGATTTCAAATCGCAACCCGTGGGCGGCAGCGGCTGTTGCGGAGAATACAAAACCGTTTTAGGATAGCGGCAATTTTTCCTAACGGAGGACATTTTTTAAATGGAAGTTTTACAGGGTGTTTGGGAGGTTATCAGAGGCATCCTCTCAAACAGCGGTTATGCATATTTTTTCACGGACGGCGGCTATAAAAATCTGATAATGATTTTCATTGCCTTCTTCTTTCTGTGGCTCGGCATCAAAAAGGGCTATGAGCCGCTTTTGATGATTCCGATTGCCTTCGGAATGCTGCTTGCAAATCTGCCCGGCGCAAATCTTGCGGTGCAGTATCACGATTTGCAGGGCTTCATTGATTTGCTTGCGGGGCGTTTAACGGACGCTAACGGCACCGTTTTAACCCCGGGGCTTATGGATTTTCTTTATTTCGGCGTTAAGGCGGGCATTTATCCGCCGCTGATTTTCCTCGGCATCGGCGCAATGACGGATTTCACATCCCTCATTGCAAACCCGATTTCATTCCTGCTCGGCGCGGCGGCGCAGCTTGGCATTTTCATTGCTTATTTCATTGCAATCGCGCTGCATTTTGATCCGCAGCAGGCAGGCTCAATCGCAATCATTGGCGGTGCGGATGGACCTACGGCGATATTCGTAACCTCAAAATTGGCGCCGGAAATGCTCGGCGCAATTGCGGTTGCGGCGTATTCGTATATGGCGCTCGTGCCCGTTATTCAGCCTCCTATTATGAAGGCGCTCACCACCAAAAAGGAGCGCAGCGTGGTTATGGAAACCCTGCGCCCCGTTTCAAAAAGGGAAAAGATTCTGTTTCCGATTATGGTAACGGTAATCGTTGCGCTTCTGCTTCCGGATGCGGGCGTTCTCGTCGGCATGCTGATGCTCGGAAACCTGCTTAAGGAAAGCGGGCAGACGGAGCGAATTGCAAAGGCGGCGCAGAATGAGCTGATGAATATCGTAACGATTTTGCTCGGCCTTTCCGTCGGCGCAACGACCTCGGCGCAGTCCTTCTGGAATCTGAAAACCGCGGGAATCATCGTGCTCGGCTTGGTTGCATTTGCGTGCGGCACGGCGGGCGGCGTGCTTTTCGGCAAGCTTTTGTATCTCGTTACGGGCGGCAAAATCAATCCGCTTATCGGCGCGGCAGGCGTTTCCGCAGTTCCTATGGCGGCGCGCGTTGCCCAGAAAGAGGGGCAGAAGGAAAACCCCTCAAACTTCCTGCTTATGCACGCAATGGGCCCGAATGTTTCGGGCGTTATCGGCTCTGCAGTTGCGGCGGGCGTGCTTTTAACATTATTAAAATAAATTTAAGGGCGACCGTCGGTCGCCCATTTTAATCGGAGAGTAGTAACCCGATAACTGACCACTGACCACCGAACACTAACCACTAATATGAGGTATTTATGGCTTTAAACGAAATGCAGCAGAAGGCTGTTGAAAAAACCGAAGGCCCGCTTTTAATTCTTGCGGGCGCAGGCTCTGGCAAAACCACCGTGCTCGTTAACAGGGTGCAGTACATAATTGAAAACGGCCTTGCGCTGCCGTGGCAGGTGCTTGCAATCACCTTCACAAATAAGGCTGCGGGCGAAATCCGCGAAAGGCTGATTAACACCGTCGGCGCGGAGGCTAACGATATCTGGGCGTTCACCTTTCATTCCTGCTGCGCGCGTATTTTAAGGCGCTTTGGCGATAGGTTGGGCTATTCAAATCATTTCACGATTTATGATACGGATGACCAGAAACGCGTTATGAAGCACTGCCAGAAAGCGCTCGGAATAACGGATAAAATCCTCAATCACAAGTCAATCCTTGCCGAAATCAGCTCTGCAAAGGATAGCCTTATCGGCGCGGAGGAATACAAAAAATATTCGCAAAACGACTTCCGCAAGGCTAAAATTGCGGATTGCTATGAGCTTTATCAAAAGGAGCTTTTGAAGTCGGACGCAATGGATTTTGACGACATTATTTTTAATGCCGTTAAGCTTCTGCAGGAGAATGAAGATGTGCTGGAGCTCTATCAGCGCCAGTTCAAATACGTTATGGTGGATGAGTATCAGGACACCTCGCACGCGCAGTACGTCTTGGTTTCGCTGCTTGCGGGCGGATATGAAAACATCTGCGTCGTCGGCGATGATGACCAGAGCATTTACCGCTTCCGCGGCGCCACTATTGAGAATATTCTGAGCTTTGAAAGCCAATATAAAAACGCGGAGGTTATCCGCCTTGAGCAGAATTACCGCTCCACCCAGAATATTCTGGATGCGGCAAATTCCGTTATTGCAAACAATAAAAACCGCAAGGGAAAAAACCTCTGGACGAACGCAGGCAGCGGCGAAAGAATCATTTTCAACACGCTTGAGGATGAGGGCGCAGAGTCTGATTTCATCGCTTCCGAAATTCTGAAAAACGTTGAAAACGGCAAAAAAATGAGCGACCACGCGGTGCTTTACCGTATGAACGCTCAGTCCAGGAACATAGAAATCACGCTTGCAAAAAGCGGAATTCCGCACAAGGTTATCGGCGGCAACCGCTTCTTTGACCGCAAGGAAATCAAGGATATCGTTTCCTATTTTGCAGTGATAAATAACCCTGCCGATAACGTGCGTTTGCAGAGAATTATAAATGTTCCCAAGCGCGGAATAGGCGACACGATGGTTGCCAACGTGCTTGAAATATCAACAGGGCTCGGCATCTCCGCCTTTGAGGTTTGCGAGCGCGCCGATGAATTTCAGAAAACGCTTCGCTCTGCCTCAAAGCTGCAGGCGTTTACGGAAATGATTAAGCATTTTCAGCAGTGCCTTGAGGATGGAATGACCCTTTCAGACCTCCTGCAGGAGGTGCTTGCCGAAACCAAATATTTTGAATATCTTGACGAGGACCCCGAAACTGCGGATGACAGAAAGAATAATATTTCCGAACTTTCCTCAATGTTCGTCAAGTATCAGGAGGAGGACGAGGAATTTAACCTCTCCGCCTTTCTGGAGGACGTTGCCCTCGTTGCCGATATTGATTCCTATAATGCGGACGATGATGCGGTCGTGCTTATGACTCTTCATTCCGCAAAGGGGCTTGAATTCCCGATTGTTTTCATTCCCGGAATGGAGGAGGGGATTTTCCCCGGCAATCAGAGCATTTACAGCGAGGAGGATTTGGAGGAGGAGCGCCGCCTTGCCTACGTGGGCATAACCCGAGCAAAGGAAAAGCTTTATCTTCTCAATGCCCGCCGCCGTATGCTTTACGGCACCACCAACCGCAATATGGCTTCCCGTTTTTTGCGCGAAATTCCGCTGAGCGTAACGGAGGATATCACGGTGGAGGAATTTACTCCGCGCGGCGCCTTCACAAGAAGCAGCGCGGGCTTCAATGCGGGCGGCGCGGGCTTCGGCACGCTTCAAAGCTCCTCTGCAGCCCGCAAATTCGGGCAGGTGCAGGCGCATAAATCAAGCGGCGCAAGCTATGCCGTCGGCGATACCGTGCGCCACAAAACCTTCGGCACGGGTGTAATATTAAGCGCAACCTCAATGGGCGGCGATATGCTGCTGGAAATCGCGTTTGACCGCGCGGGAACGAAAAAGCTTATGGCAAATTTTGCAAAATTGGAAAAGCTCTAAAAAAAGCACCCGCAAGGGTGCTTTTTTAGTGGCCAGTGACCAGTGGCCAGTGGTCAGTTATCGTCGCTTTCGCAGCAATCGGGCGCCGCGCTTCTTTCAATCGGGAAGAATTCTTCAACGGGAAAATCAATCTCTCTGAAGGCCTCGCAGGGGGTCTGATTGTCGCAGCGGCATTCTCTTTCGGGAATGCAGTAATCATAAGCGGGAATAAGCAGCTGAACGTCTCTTTCCATCTGAATAATGCTGAATAAGCCGAGGGTTGCAAGAACTGCCTTTTCGCCGTCCTCCGCAATTTCCGGGGCAACCTCGCCCGGGAAAATAATGCTCGGGAAGCTTGTGATAACGGGAATCGTCGTGCTGCTTGCAGGCAGCGTTTTGCTGTTCAGCACAATCGGGTCAACCGTCTGCACCTTGCAGGCAGGATTGGTGTATTGCGGTGAAACGGGGCACTCCAATTCATCGGAAACGGGGTTTGAAACGAAAACCTTAACGTCGCCGTCAGAGCCGAAAAGGATGCATTTTTTGGTGAATGCGGTGTATCCCGTAATCCTTTGCGGTGCGGTGCACGGCGCAGAGTAAGTATCAAAGCCGAGGGCGAAGTAAAACGTGATATCGGCGCTGTAATAGCCCCTGTTAAACGCAACCTCTTCAACGTCTATTGAAACGGCGGCAACCTCACAGCTTTTGCATTTAACGGTTTGCGCGGCATCAATTATTTCCTGGTCTTCCGCGGAAAAGGAAGCGCGCAGGTTTTCAAGGCAGTCCTTGGAAACGCAGCTGTCATAAATCCGCTTGGTGTCAATGCAAACAGCCTCTTTGCATCCGGTATTGGCAGCTTCAATAATTGAATTTTCAGGCATAAAAAAACTCCTTTACAGAATATTTGAACATAGCCGTTTGATGCTATTTCATAACATTCTATGCAGGAGTTTTTTTGTTGCCACAAAAAGCTAAATTATTGCATAGCTGAATTCAGCCGTTGGCTGAGCGAAATTTGCCTTTCGGCAAGCTAAAAATTCAGCTCTTAGCTGCAAAGCAATTTAGCTGTGCGCAGCACAAGTTAGCTTACCCCGAAGGGGTCATACATTCTTCTGAACGTTGAATTGATTTTTCGGAAATATCCGCTGTCAATATTATCAATGAAATCCATCGTGGTGCGGAAGCGCCAGTTGGAATCGGGCACGCCGGGAATATTCATTCTGGCGTCCGCGCCGAAGCCGCACATATCCTGAAGCGCAATGATTGCAACGTTGGAAGCGCTGCGCCAAACGCATTCAATAATTTTGCGGCAGCTTGGGCTGTGATATCCGCCCTCGCCCCAGTTATCGCCATTGAAGCCGACGTAATCAAGCGCAAAGCGCCTTTCCTCCTCGCTTGCGTCCCAAAGCCAGCCGAGCAGGGTGTTGTTGTCGTGCGTGCCGACGTAGTTTATGCTGTTGGGCACTGCGTTATGCGGCATATGGCTTGAATCCGAATTCGGATCAAAGCCGAATTGCACAACCTTCATTCCGGGGAAGCCGCTGTCCTTAAGCAGCTGCACAACGTCCTCGCCGAAAATTCCCAAATCCTCCGCAATAATCGGCGCCTCGGGGAATTTTTCAAACACCTTGTTAAAGAGGTCCATGCCCGGGCCCTTTTTCCATTCGCCAACCTTGGCGGTTTCGGAATCCGCGGGGATTTCCCAATAGCTTGCAAAGGCGCGGAAATGGTCAATCCTCACAACGTCGTAGGTTTTCAGCGCCGTGCCGATTCGCGTGAGCCACCATTGGTAATTCTCCTTTTTCATTGCCTTCCAATTATAAATCGGATTGCCCCAGAGCTGGCCGTCCTCGCTGAAATAATCGGGCGGCACTCCTGCAACTTTTTTAGCTCTCAGCGTTTTCTGATTTATTTCAAACAGGGGCAGGTTGCTCCATACGTCAACGCTGTCCATAGCAACGTAAATCGGCATATCGCCTATGATGGCAATGCCTTTTTTGTTTGCGTATTCCTTAAGCTCAAACCACTGCTTAAAGAAAATAAACTGCACAAACTTCCAGAACGCTGCCTTTTCCTCAAAGGAAAAAATATTCTTTATGCAGGTGTAGTAATGCGAATGCTCCGCCTTCCACTCCCACCAGGGCTTATGCTCGTTTTCCTCCTTTGCCGCCATATAAACGGCATAATCTGTGAGCCACGGATTTTCAAGCTCAAAGGCTTTGATTTCCTGTGCAAGCTCCCCGTTGATTCTCATAAAGGCGCTCTTTAAAAGGGCAAGCCTTTTCTCTGCGGCAAATTCATAATCAGCCGTGTAAGGCGAGCCGTGATATATATTTTCCCTTGCCTCGTCCTCGGTTGCAAGACCCATTTCAACAAGGCCTCTCGGGTTTATGAAAAGATAATTTCCCGCAAAAGCGGACGGCGAGCAATAGGGGCTGTTTGCGCTGTCTATCGGGTTAAAGGGCAGCACCTGCCAG
>CAJOJV010000020.1:0-3716 GCA_905234995.1 uncultured Eubacterium sp.
CCGGGCGACGAGCCTAAAACCTGCTTCTCAATCTGCGAAGGCGATGAGGTTGAAGCGGTTTACGCATACTGCAATCTTCACTCACTCTGGAAGGCATAATTGCTGCTTGTTGAAAGGATTGATAATATGAACAATCAGGCGATTTTTAATCTGAGCTACGGCGTTTATATCGTTACCACCTGGGGCGACGGCAAGCCGACGGGCTGCACGGCAAATTCCGCAATGCAGATTACTGCAGACCCCGCGGTGATTGCGGTTTCAATTAACCACGATAATTACACAAACGAATGCATTAAGGACAAGGGCGTTTTTGCAATCAACATTCTGGGCGAAAACGTTAAGCCCCTGCTTATAGGCACCTTCGGCTTCAGAAGCGGCAGGGATTTCAACAAGTTTGACGGCATTGAGCCTCTGATTAAGGAAATGCTGCCCGTGCTGCCTGACGCAATGAGCTACATTACCTGCAAGGTGATTGACAGCGTTGAAACCGCAACGCACACAATTTTTCTCGGCGAGATTACGGATTGCGACGTGCTGAGCGACGACAAGCCGATGACCTACGATTATTACCACAAGGTTATCAAGGGCAAGGCGCCGAAAACCGCACCCACCTATCAGGGATAATTAAAAGGCACTTCCTTTCGGGAGTGCCTTTTTAGTGGTCAGTGTCCAGTGAGCAGTGGTCAGAAAAAAGGCTGTCAGACGACAGCCTTTTTTTTTGTTATTAACCTACCGAATCAAGCTTATAAAGCCAGATGTTCTGGAAATACTGCTCATCCTCCTCGTTGGCAATATTAACGAAGGAGAAATTAAAGGAGTCATTTTCTATCGTATATTCAATTTCATAGAACGTGCCGTCATCCTCATAGAAATAAAGCTTTCCGTCTTCAAACTTATATGAGGTTAAATCCACAAAATCGTTTAAAGAATCAGGCTGCATAAATGAATAGCCCCTTAACGTTGCTTCCGTATCTGCAAAATCAATATAATCAAGAAGCTCTTCATCAGTCATATCGTCAAAATACATATATTCAGAGCGATAATAATTAATCTCGGTTGTTCTTATTAAATCAACGTATGAATCCATAAATGCTTCATAAGAATCGTCGGCTATATTGACGTACATACTGCCGTCCTCATTGAAAATGAAGTTATACTCAAGATACATTGATGTATCCGCATCGGGATTATATTCATTAATAAAGCTTAATTCTTCCTCGCCGAGAATATAGTCCTCATAAAAATCGGTGTAATCAATTCCGCCATACCAAACGCCTGTAATCCTGTCCTTATCGGTTTTAGCGGCTGCAACTGCGATGATGATAACCAGAAGAATGATTACGCCGACAACTGCGCCGATAATAATGCCGACGGGAGACTTTTTCTTAGGCGCCTGTGCAGGCATAGTGCTCTGGAACTGGCCCTGCTGCACGGGCGGATAATAGCCCTGCTGCGGCTGCTGATATACGGGTTGCTGTGCAGGCTGCTGAGGCATCTGCTGAGCGGGTTGCTGAGGCTGCTGCTGATATGCAGGCTGCTGAGGCATCTGCTGAGCTGACTGCTGAGGCTGATATGCAGGCTGAGCAGGTGCTGCTGGCTGCGCGGGTTGCGCAGGCTGTGCCGGCTGTGCAGGCTGGTGAGGCTGTGTAAATGCCGTTTGAGTCTGCTCGGGCTCAACCTTTGCTCCGCAATTCGGGCAGAAAGCCGTACCCTCCTGCAGAGGTGCGTTACAATTCTTACAATTCATTATTATTCTCCTTTTCATTATTATTAATTATTGAAAATATTTCCTTTATGCGCTCCGGTTGCTCGGTAAGATATAACCAACCGAACAGCGCCTCAAGCCCCGTTGCGGTGTGATACTGTGCATCGGTTGCACTTTTTGGCGAGTGACCCACCTTGGCGTTTCTGCCGCGCTTGAAAACGGCAGTTTCCTCTTCCGTTAGGAGCGGCTCGATTTTTTTATATGCCTCCGTCTGCGCCGCTGCAGAAACGAACTTAACGCTTTCCCTGTGCAAATCGTTAACGGGTCGGTTTGCCGCGCACACAAGGCTTTCGCGCACGAGCATTTCATAAACGCAATCGCCGATAAAGGCAAGATTCAGCGGGCTTAATTCCCGCGGATTAACGTCAAAATCTGTAAATCTCATACTATCTTACGGCACGTATTCAAATTCAATATCGTAAATTGAAACCGTGTCGCCCTCTTTTATTCCGCGCTCGCGCAGCGCTTCATAAACGCCGCTCTTTTCAAGCACGCGCTGCATATACTGCAGGCTTTCATAATCCTCAATATCAATTCCGCGCAGCACTCTCGGGAACCACGCTGCCTCAACGATGAAATAGCCCTCCTCAGGCTCGGTAATCGTGAAGCCCTCGTCCTCCCTGATGAGCATTTCGTGCGGGATTTCCTCAACCTCATATTCCTTAATCGGAGGCAGGGTCTGCAGCTTATTCCACACTGCGTTCATCAGCTCCTGCGTGCCCTCCTGAATAGGTGCGCAGATTGAATAATATTCATAACCCTGAGCCTCAACCCAATTCCTGAAATCCTCAATCTGCTCGGGCTCAGCCATATCAATCTTGTTGCCTGCAACGATTTGCGGGCGCTCCGCAAGCTCCGGATTAAACTTAACGAGCTCCTCGTTAATGCGGGCGAAATCCTCCTTCGGGTCCCTGCCCTCGTGGCCGCTGACGTCAACGATGTGAACGAGCAGACGGCAACGCTCAACATGCTTTAAAAATTCGTGGCCGAGACCGACGCCCTCGCTTGCGCCCTCAATCAGGCCGGGAATATCTGCAATGACGAAGGAGCTGCCCTCGCCCATATAAACCACGCCGAGATTGGGCACGAGAGTTGTGAAATGATAATCGCCGATTTTCGGCTTTGCCTGAGAAACGACGGAGATAAGGCTTGATTTGCCGACGGACGGATAGCCCAAAAGCCCTACGTCCGCAAGCAGCTTCAGCTCAAGGCTGACCTCCCATTCCTCGCCTGGTATGCCGGGCTTTGCAAAGCGCGGCACCTGCCTCGTGGGAGTTGCGAAATGCTGGTTTCCCCAGCCGCCCTTGCCGCCCTTTGCGGCAACGAAGCGCTCCGTTTTGCTCATATCAGCCATAACGGCGCCGCTGTTGATTTCGCGGATAACGGTGCCCCTCGGCACGCGGATTTCAAGGCTTTCGCCATTTTTGCCGTGCATACGGCTGCCGCCGCCCGGAAGCCCGTTTTTTGCGGAATACTTTCGCTTATAGCGGAAATCCGCAAGCGTTGCAAGATTATCGTCAACGACGAAGATAATATCGCCGCCCCTGCCGCCGTCGCCGCCGTCAGGTCCGCCCGAGGCAACATATTTTTCACGGTGGAAAGCAACCGCGCCTGCGCCGCCGTCCCCCGCTTTGATTTTTATTTTTGCTATATCAACAAACATAGTTAACTTCCTAAAACAATTAATTTATTAAATGATAACAGAATTTTTATTTATTTGCAACTTATTTGTGATTTAAATTGAAGCGCCTGCGGCGCTTAACGCAGATGAAGAGATTCTCCTCTTTATTAAACTCGCTTCGGGAGTATAACTTAAGCTATTGTGCTGAAGCGGCGCCGCTTCGCAACTTCTAAGCGCCTACCGGCGCTTGAAGAGATTCCCGCTCTTTATCGAAAGGTGCACTGCACCTTTCTCCCAAAAACGCCTTGCGTTTTTGGAAACTCGCTTCGA
>CAJOJV010000020.1:3858-54306 GCA_905234995.1 uncultured Eubacterium sp.
GCGCCTACCGGCGCTTGAAGAGATTCCCGCTCTTTATCGAAAGGTGCACTGCACCTTTCTCCCAAAAACGCCTTGCGTTTTTGGAAACTCGCTTCGAATCTCTTCTGTAAAAAATATATAGGGAGTGCTAATGCACTCCCTATATATTTGGCGCAGATGAAGAGATTCGAACTCTTGAAACGGTTATCGCCGTTTACACGATTTCCAATCGTGCTCCTTCGGCCAGCTCGGACACATCTGCAAATAAAATATATTGGCAACATTTCTGCTGCCAATATAATTTACTACATTTTTATTCAATAGTCAATAGTTTATTTTCCCTTTTTGAAAACGCCCTTGGGGTCCTTGATTAAAAGAACGACGAGCCAGATTATAAGCGCAAGCGCGATTACCGAAAGCCCGAGGAACGCATCGTTTACCATATCGCCGATTGCGGGGGTAAAATAATCCGCGCCGAGCTCTGCATATTCAAATACGGCATCAATAAACCACATAATTGAAGCGCCCCAGAAAAGGAAGCAAAGGGTTCTGACCTTGAGCTTATCATCCTGAGCGTGATTATACCAAATCACCGTGCTGATGATTGCGGCGAAAACCGTGAGCAATAAGGTCATTTACTTCTCCTTTACAAGCGCAGATTTAATCTTCTTAAATTTAACGTCTGCCACTGCGCAGATTACGCCCCAGATTGCAGTTACGCTTACTGCCATAGTTGTGCCGACGGTTGCCATTTCGGAAAGCATAACCTGTTTATCCTCAGGATTGCTCATTGCCGAAAGGAACGGTGGAAACGGAACAACCTCCCCGTGCCACAAATGCTCAAAAGCAAGCAGAATAACGCCGCCCCAAAGGAGCTTTGCAAGAAGGCTGAGCTTCTTTGACCAGGTGGGCTTATTCTCATTTGAAAAATCATTGGAAGCCTCGCCCTCAAGCTTTGGAGCCTGAAGCTTGATTTCCTGCTTTTTCATTGCGATTGCAGCTGCGGTAACGATAATTGCCTCAGCAGCGGGAACAACAAAACACGCCATAAAAAATACCTCCGTAAATAATTTATTACTCTAATATAATAAAGCATTTTGAATTAAAGCGGAAGCCCCCAAGGGGGATAAATATGAAAATTTATGCTAATTGCTCTCTGTTGAAACGGGATTGCGGTTTTTGATTTTTTTGATTTTAAAAACGATTACTGCAACAACGGCTGCAGACGCAGCTGCGGCAGTGATATAAAGCACGGCATAATTTGCCTTTTCAACGTCGCTTGAAGCAACAAGATTTGCCTTATAGCTGACGCCGTCAATATTATAAGTTATCTGCCCCATAATCTGATTTTGGCTTATCGGAGCCTTGATATCATCAACGAGATTGATTTCCGGCTCAGTCGAGCTGACGTCAAACCCCTTGGGCATTATGCCGTTAATATCTTCGGCAACGACTATTTCAAGCGGTGCCTCGCCGCGCTTTGCCCTTTTGACATCCGCAGTTGCCGCAACGCTGTTTGCCGCGCAAATTGCACCGTAAGAATAGTTTTCATAAGCAAAATCAAAAAGCGCAATGGAATCCGTATAGCGCCTGTTTATGCCCTGCTCATCAACAATTCCGCCGAGCACAACGCAGATTAAATCAAGACTTCCCTTTGAAGCGCTGGATACGAGGCAGTGCCCTGCGGGCGTGGTGTAGCCCGTTTTCATACCCGTACAATATGGATAATAGTATTTTGAATAACCCGAAAACAGCATTTTATTTGTGTTTTTGCAAAATCTGTCTTCCTCAGGATAAAGTTCGGTTGCAGGCACGATGAAGCTTTTCGTCTGCACGATTTCGTTAAAGACATCGTACTTCTGACACTCGCGCGCAATCAGAAATAAATCATACGCCGTGCAATAATGATTATCATCGGGCATGCCGTTTGCGTTAACGAAATGCAGATTTTCACAGCCGAGCTCAACGGCGCGCTCGTTGCAGAGCTTTGCAAATTCCTCAACGCTTCCGCTGATATGCTCGGCAAGCACGGTTGCCGCGTCGTTGGCGCTGTAAATCAGCATTGCCTGCAGCAGCACGTAAACGCTGAGCTCCTCGCCCGGAACGAGCGCCGCGCTTGAATAGTCATACGTAACCGAGTTTACCGCATATTCGGAAACGACCGCAGTTTCATCAAGCGTGCATTTTTCCAGAGCCAGCAATGCCGTTAAAAGCTTTGTGGTGCTGGCGGGATACATCTTTGCGTGGGCATTTTTTTCATATATGATTTTACCCGATTCGGGCTCTGCAAGAAGAACGGACGGAGAGCTGATTTCAGGCGCCGCGAGCACAGCCTGCTCGGAAGCATCAAAGCCATAGGTTATACCGACAGCATAATCATCCTCACCGAGCGCAGGCGTGCCCGCGGGAACAATTGCAATCAGCAAAACCAAAAGGCATAAAAGAATTCGTTTTTTCATAAATTCCCCTTAAATTCATTTACACTTTTTTATAACATAAAAACGGATTATCGTCAACTTTTGCCGTGAACAACAAAAAAACGGGCGGATAACATCCGCCCCTGATAACTGCTTATTTCTCTTTGCCTTCCGCCTTTCTTAAAGACAATTCATTTAAGAATGCGGCATTATCCTCCAATGAAAAAACAATGATATACTCCGTCGTTTTGCGATTAACGGCAAGCCTAATGCAATCTTTGGTATACCCGCCTGTATAATATCCCTTCTTGCGTTTAAATAGTCTTAAAATCCTTCCGAGAGTTGCAGGTATAAAAGATGCGCGCCCTCTTGCAAAATAAAACCAGATAGACGATTCGTTGCGGGCATCACCGAGCAGGGAGTAATCCGTTATTTCCGAAAGACGGATTATTCCAAGCCTTTTAAATCTATCTATTTCAACAGAGTCTTCATAAAGATAAACGCCATAAAGCCTTGTTTTGCGATAAAAACACCCTGCAACAATTAAAACGGACAATATTGCGCCGATAATAATTGCCGCTGTAGTTGAATGTTCATTTCTCAAGGATGAAACAAAAGCACAAATAAGTCCTACAAAAAAGAATTCAATTATAGCCAGAAGAACTTCAACATATTTCGGGTTTTTAGAATATGGATAATAAGACATAGAGACTCCAAAAAACGGGCGCAATGTGCGCCCGAAATTATTTCATAAATTTATCAATCGCGTTGTTGAGTTCCTCAATCATTTCAACGTCGCCATCCTCAACGGCATGCACGATGCAATGTTCCATATGGTCCTTCAAAATGATTTTACCCGTGTTATTGATTGCGCTTTTAACCGCCGCAAGCTGAATTAAAACATCGCTGCAATCCTCGCCGTCCTCAACCATCTGCCGAACCTTCTGCAAATGCCCGATTGCGCGAGCAAGGCGGTTTGAAACCTCCTTGGTGTGCTCGTGCGAATGTGTGTGATTATGCTTATGCTCTGCCATAATTAATCCTCGGTATCAGCCGCCGCAGTTGTGCCGGCGGTGGTGCTTTCAGCGGGAAGCGTTACCTCCGGAATATCGTGAACGTTTTTAATTCTGGTGTATTCGCCGCTTTCCTGATCATAGCTGAGCAGGGTTTCACCGTCATAGCTGATATAGAAAACCCCTGCCGTATCAACGCTGAAGGTGCCGTCATCATTAAAATTCTTTGTGCCGACCTCAACGCAAACGTAATAGCCCTTATACTGCTTGTCCGTTAAATAAACGCCATCGCTTCTGTGGGCAACGAAATCATAATCCTCCCAGGTGCCGTCCAGCCCGAGCTCTGAAGGTTCATAGGATTTAATCAGCGCAATGCAATCCGCATTTTTGATTTTTGCGGTATCAAGCGTGATTTCCTCGCCCTCCTCGGGAGGCGCAGGCTCGCTTTCCTTTTCTGATGAGCAGGCGGCAAAAACGCCGCAGATTGCAATAATGAGCGCTAAAAGCACAAGTATTTCTTTATTTATTTTCATTTATATCAGCTCCATAACCAATTTCAAAATAGATTATATAATTATAAATCCGCTTCGTCAAGCAATTTATTAATTTCGCTTTCGCCGAAAACGGATATGCCTCTTTTAAGAAGCAAATCCGCAGTTACGCCGTTGCCCTCAACGAGTCTGCCCGAAAAGCTGCCGTCATAAATTCTGCCGCAGCCGCAGGAGGGGCTGCGCTCCTTAAGCAGCGCAAGGCGGGCATTTTTCTCCTCCGCAATATAGAGCGTTTTTTCAGCGCCGCTGTGAAATTCCGCCGTAACGTCCTCGCCGTTTTTTGAGAGCACTCTATCCCCCACTATCTCGCAGGGCACGCGCGGAATGGGCAAACCGCCGAAGCTTTCCGGGCAGACGGGAATTAATTCAAAATCTTTTTCAAGTTCAAGGGCGGCATCGTTTTTATTGTTGCCGCCGTTATATTTGCAGTTTTCGCCAAGCAGGCAGGCTGAAACCAGCAGCCGCGGCTTTTTGCCGAGGGCGTATCTTTCAACCGCGCTTGCAACGCCGTCCAGCTCATTCGAGGGGGCGATATACTTTGCCTGCGCCTTGCAGATTTCATCGCCGTTTTCCATAGCAAATCCGAAGCCCACCGCCTTTATCATACCCAGATCGTTATCCGCATCGCCGAACGCCATAACCTCATATCTGGTTATGCCGAGCTCCGCGCAGATTGCATCAATTGCAAAAACCTTATCCACGCCCTTATAGGTGATTTCAATATCGCCATCAATCGGAGAGGTGAAAAGCACGTCCGGGCACGCCTCAAAATGCCGCTTGATTTCGCCGAGATTCGGATTTCCGAAATAATAAACGTTCACCTTTTCGCAAATATTATCCTTTGCGAAACCGGCAAGGTTATCAACGAAATAGAGCTTTTTTATATAATCCTCCATAAATTCCTGCGGAAGATTAACGTTTGTGAAATACTGCTGCTTATCGGGCTGGCTGTACTGCTTTCCGCCCGCATAAACCTCATAATAAACCTCTTTGCAATCAAGATAATCAACGATATCCGCAGCAATTTCCCGCGGTAGAGGCTTTGAATAAATCAGCCTTGCCCCATGCAAATCATAAGCCGCCGCGCCGTTTGAATAAATCACGTAATCCGCAAAGGGCAGCTGCTCAATAACGTCATAAATCATTGAAAGCGTTCTGCCCGTTGCAATGGCGATTTTTATTCCCTTTTCGTGCGCCTCATAAAGCGCTTTTTTCGTGCGCTCTGAAACCGTTAAATGATCGGGCGAAAGCAGGGTTCCGTCCAAATCCGAGGCAATAAGTTTTACTGACATAAATAACTCCAAATATAAATCAGGTGCGGATGTGCCGCCCTTAATTATTCATTATTCAATCTTCCTTATCAATTCAAAAAGGGGCGCCGAAAACGCCCCATTTCATATCTATACTTCGTGGCGGTTCTTAACCTTAATGCGTTCCATTGCGCGGGAAAGATTTGCCTTAGTTGCATAATAATCAATCTGGCTCTGATGCTGGCGGAGCTCCTCCTCGGCGCGCAGCCTTGCTTCCTCGGCACGGAGCTCGTCAATATCCTCGGGCCGTTCAACGGAAACGCAAACAACCATTGCCTTATTCGCAAGGAATTCAATATATCCCCCGCCGACAAAGGCATAAACCGTTTCGCCCTCTGCGGGCTTAATGGTCATCTCCCCTGCAACCACGGGCATAACGGTGTTTTCGTGATTTGCAAGATAGGTTACCGTGCCGCCGTCAATATAAGGCAGGGTTACGCTTTGCGCCTGTCCGTCAAAAAAGGTTTTGCGGCAGCCAATAACCTTTAATTCAAAAGTGTTAGCCATTGCTCATCCCTTCCGCCTTCCTGCGCACGTCCTCAATCGTGCCGACATTGAAGAACGCCATTTCGGGCACATCGTCAAGCTCGCCGTCAATGATTGCCTTGAAACCCTTTACGGTTTCGGCAACGGGCACGTAAATACCCTCAAGACCCGTAAACATCTCTGCAACGTGGAAGGGCTGGGAAAGGAATTTTTCAATCTTTCTTGCACGATAAACGATTGTTTTATCCTCCTCCGAAAGCTCCTCCATACCGAGGATTGCAATAATATCCTGCAGCTCCTTATACTTTTGCAGATACTCCTGAACGCGGCGCGCAACGTTATAATGCTCCTCGCCGACCGTTTCAGCCTCAAGAATACGGCTGTTTGACTCAAGCGGGTCAACCGCGGGATAGATACCCTTTTCGGCAATCTTTCTTGAAAGCACCGTTGTTGCGTCAAGATGCGCAAAGGTGGTTGCAGGGGCAGGGTCGGTTAAATCGTCCGCGGGCACATAAACCGCCTGGACGGAGGTGATTGAACCGCTCTTTGTTGAAGCAATACGCTCCTGCAGCTCGCCGACGTCCGTGGCCAGAGTGGGCTGATAACCAACGGCTGAGGGCATTCTGCCGAGAAGCGCGGAAACCTCTGAGCCTGCCTGAACAAATCTGAAAATATTATCAATGAAAAGCAGCACGTCCTGATGGTCAACATCGCGGAAATACTCAGCCATAGTCAGACCCGTTTCCGCAACTCGCATACGTGCTCCCGGCGGCTCGTTCATCTGACCGAAAACGAGCGCGGTTTTGTTGATAACGCCCGATTCCTTCATTTCATTCCAAAGGTCATTACCCTCTCTTGAACGCTCGCCGACGCCCGTGAAGATTGAATAGCCCCCGTGCTCGTTTGCAATATTCGTGATAAGCTCCTGAATAAGCACGGTTTTACCAACGCCTGCGCCGCCGAAAAGGCCGATTTTACCGCCCTTTGCATACGGCGTGAGAAGGTCGATAACCTTAATACCGGTTTCAAGGATTTCAACCTCCTCCGCCTGATCCTCAAAGCTTGGCGGACGGCGGTGGATTTCCCATTTTTCGGCATCCTTAATTTCATCAAGATTATCTATGGTTTCGCCAACGACGTTGAAAAGCCTGCCGAGGCACTGCTCGCCGACGGGAACGGCAATTGCGCCGCCCGTTGCAACAACCTCCATACCCTTATAAAGGCCCTCTGAGGCGGCAAGCATAATGCACCTTACGGTGCCGCCGCCGATGTGCTGCGAAACCTCCATAACGAGCGTCTTGCCGTCAACCTCAACGGTGAGAGCATCCTTAAGATGAGGAAGCTCGCCCTCAAACTGAACGTCAACAACAGGTCCCATAACCTGAACAATTTTTCCTTTATTCATTTAGGATTCCTCCTAATACGCTTACTGCGTTTTGTGTTTTTGCGCCTTTGAGCCCGCAATAATCTCCGTTATTTCCTGAGTTATCGCCGCCTGCCTTGCGCGGTTATACTGCACTCTGAGCTGGCGGAGCATATCCGCACCCGCATCCGTTGCAGTCTGCATCGCCATCATTCTGGCATTATGCTCGCTGCAATAGGATTCAATCAAAGCGCCGTAAATGAAGCCCGCAACGTAATCGGGCACTATATTATTGAAAACGGTTTGTGCATCGGGCATAAACTCTGCGTTTTCATAATAATTATTCTCATCCCTTATTTCAATATGCTCCTCTTTAAGGGGCAGGATTTTCTGCGTTCTTACCTCCGTGGTCATTGAATTAACCATATCGGTGTAAACAACATAAATCTCATCAAGCTCGCCGCTTTCAAAAAGCTTTGTGAGCCTGACCGCAATATGGCGCGCGCGGTTCATAGTGGGGTTCTGCGCCGTATATCTGAAATTAATATCAACGGGGATATTCTTTCTTTCAAAATAATGACGCCCCACCTGGCCGACAACGAAAAGCATATTCTCCGTTTCCATTGCGGCGCTCTCTTCCGTGGCTTTAATAATATTGTGGTTATAAGAGCCTGCAAGCCCCTTATCCGCAGTTATAACAAGATAGCCCTTCCTGCGCTGCTTGCCCGTTTTTTCGGGACGCTCATCAAAAAAGACGTTGCCGACCTCGGGCGCAATATTGAGAATTTTTGCAAGACTATCCTGAATTAAATAGAAATAAGGCTCTGTGTTTTTCAAATTCCTGCGAGCCTTCTGAAGCTTTGATGAGGACACCATATACATTGCGTTGGTAATCTTCATCGTGTCCTGAATAGACTTCATTCGGCTCTGAATTTCCCTTGCATTAGCCATTATTTACCTCTTCAAACTCATCAGCTGCGCTGAGAATTCTTTCCTTGATATCATCGGAAAGCACCTTTTCGCGGTTAATATCATCGGCAATATCGGAATGATTTTCATCAATGAATTCAAGCAATCTGCCCTGATAAGCCTTAATCTCGCTGACGGGCACCTTGACGAACCTTTTTCCGATTGCACACACAAGCGTGATAACCTGATGCGAAAGAGACATCGGATTGCCGAGAGGCTGCTTAAGCAGCTCCATAAGCCCCTTTCCGTAATTGAGGTTTGCCTTCGTTTCCTCATCAAGGTCTGATGAAAACTGGGTGAAAACCTCCATTTCACGGTACTGCGCCAAATCAACGCGCAGCGAGCCCGCTGCCTTTTTCATAGCCTTCGTCTGCGCCGCGCCGCCTACACGGGATACGGATAAGCCGACGTTAACTGCGGGACGCTGACCGCTGAAGAACAAATCGCTTTCAAGGAATATCTGGCCGTCAGTGATTGAAATAACGTTCGTCGGAATATACGCCGAAACGTCGCCCGCCTGAGTTTCGATAATCGGCAGGGCGGTGATTGATCCGCCGCCGAGCTCGGGTGAAAGACGGCTTGAACGCTCAAGCAATCTTGAATGAAGATAGAAAACGTCGCCGGGATAAGCCTCACGGCCGGGTGAACGCTCAAGCAGAAGCGAAAGCGCGCGGTAAGCCACGGCGTGCTTGCTTAAATCGTCGTAAACAATAAGGCAATCCTTGCCCTGATACATAAAGTATTCTGCAATCGCAGTTGCGGAATACGGTGAAATATACTGAAGCGACGCGGGTTCAGCAGCGGTTGAGGAAACAACAACCGTGTAATCCATTGCGCCGTGCTTTTTAAGCGTGTTAACGAGCTTTGAAACCGTTGAGGTTTTCTGACCGATTGCGTTATAAATACAAATGCAGTCCTTACCCTTCTGGTTAAGAATAGTATCAAGCGCGATTGAGGTTTTACCCGTCTGACGGTCGCCGATAATAAGCTCACGCTGACCTCTGCCTATCGGGAACATACTGTCAATCGCAAGTATACCCGTTTCAAGCGGCTGGGAAACCGATTTCCTGTCAACAATTGACGGAGCAGGCTGCTCAACGAGGCGGTAATCATCCGCCTGAATTTCGCCCTTGCCGTCAATAGGCTCGCCGAGCGCGTTAACGACTCTGCCGATATACGCCTCGCCGACTGGAAGACCCGCCTTTCTGTGCGTGCGTTTAACCCTTGAGCCCGCGTGAATTTCACTATCCAGACCGAAAAGGATGCAGCCGACGGTTTTGCGCTTGATATCCTGAACCATACCCTTAACGCCGCTGTCAAAAATAACGATTTCGCCGTACATAACGCTGTTAAGACCGTGAATGGTTGCAATACCGTCGCCTACTGAAATAACCGTGCCGACCTCTTCGCCCGCGGTTTCAAAATCAAAATCCTTAACGTTTGCGCGCAGAATTGAAATGATATTCTTTGCATCATCCGCCGTGGATTTTTTTGCGCTTTCAACAAGCTCTTCCTTAATCTTGCTGATTTTGGCTTTCATACTGCGGTCAATCTGCTTGCCGCCGAATTCAAGAACAAAGCCGCCGATGAGGCTTTCATCAATAACAACGTTGATTTCAGCCGAGCCTGCCTTTTCCTCTTTTATAACATAATCCTTTATGCCCTGAAGCTGCTTTTCATCGGGCTCGGTTACGCAATAAAGGGTTGCCCTTACGACGTTATTCTGCTTATCAAGCGCTTCAAAATACGCTTCGCAAACCTCTGCAAAGCGTTCCGTTTTGCAGGTTCTTGCAAGCTCATAAACGACGCCTCTTACCGAAGCGGGAAAAAGCTCCTCGCAAACAGCCTTCTTTTCCGCATTGGAAACAGAGGGGCTTGAAAGCACATCTGCAAGCTCCTCGTTTTTAAGAGCAGCCGCAGCCTCGTCAAGCTCCTGTGCACCTGCCTTTGAATTAAGCAGTGCGTTAACCAAATCATTGAAATTATCAGTCATTATCATCACTGCCTTCGTTTAAAAATTCATCAAGCATATTGCGGTTATCCTCTGCGCTGATATTAGCCTCAACAAGCTTTGAGGCAGCCTCTGCGGCAAGGGAGGCAATCTCCTCCTTCGCAGCGCGCAGGGAGCTTTCGCGCTCTTCCTCAATCTGCTTCTGAGCGTCAGCCTTCATCTGCTGCGAATCCTGCTGCGCTCTGTCTATAATTTTATCGTATTCAGCCCTTGCCGACTGCCTTGCATCGCTGATAATCTGCTTTTTCTCTTCCTCAACGTTTGAGATTTTGCTTTCATAATCAGCAAGCTTTTCCTCAGCCTCGGCATTGGCCGTTTCTGCATTTCTGAACTGCTCGTCAAGCATATCCTGCCTTTTATCCAAAACCTTTTTAATCGGCTTGAAAAGAAATAGTTTCATAAGCACGAAGAAAATGATAAGGTTAAAAACAGTCCAGAGAAGATTCCAGTCAAACTTTAACATTTACTGCTTTCCTTTCCGTAAAGAAATTCAGTTTCTCGGTTATTATTTAAGAATAAAGATAATAAGAATACCTACAACGAGGCCGTAAACGGCAGTTGCCTCGGCAAGCGCGCCGCCGAGAATAAGTACGGTCTGAATTTTACCTGCTGCTTCGGGCTGACGTGCGATAGACTCAACAGCCTTACCCGTTGCGATACCAAGACCTACGCCTGCGCCAAGGCTGGCAAGAGCAGCAATAGCTGCACCGATTGCGATTGTTCCCATAATAAAATCTCCTTTTATCAATAAAAATTTTTGTTTATAAATTAAGCGGCTGCCTCAATATCGGCAGGTGCTTTTTTGAGCTTTTGCTTTTTCTGCTTTTTCGGCTTCTTTTCCTTAGGCTCGGACGGTTCAACCGCCTCTCTGATATAAAGCGAGGTCAGGAAAACGAAAACGTAAGCCTGCAAAAAGCCGTCAAACAAATCAAAATACAGGCTGAACACCATCGGAACGAATATGGGCACGACTGCCTTTAAAAGCTCCATAATGATAAACGCGCCTATGATATTACCGAAAAGTCGCATACAAAGCGAGAGGGGCTTGATAATCAGCTCAAGCAGATTAATCGGCGTTACGATTGCCACGGGCTCCGTGAACGATTTAAGGTGCCCCTTTAAGCCCTTTGCCCTGAGCCCCGCAAACTCCGTGATAAGAATGCTCGTAGCGGCAAGCGCGGCAGTTACCTGCATACTTTTCGTCGGCGGCTTGAAGCCGAAAATGCCAATCATATTTGAAGCGCCGATAAAAATCGCCGTGCTCATCAGCCACGGGATATAGCCCTTGCCCTCCTCGCCGAGCTGCTCCTTGAAAAAGCTTTCCATCTTTGTGTAGCACATTTCAAGCAAAAGCTGGCGCTTTGTGAGCTTTCCCTCAACCTTCAGATTTCTTGTGAGCAGAAATGCAAGCAGAGTTATCACGGCAATGATAATCCAGGAAACCACGGTGCCCTCATCAAAGCCGAGGGTTACGGAGCCGATTTTGAAGCTGAATATCTCTTTAATATTAAGCTGTTCCGTAATTTCCTCCTGCAAATCAAGCTTCATCGCTATAGGAGCAAATGCCATCAACATACCTCCTTACCGACGCTATTTATATACAACAGCGCCTAATATTTCAAAGTCGATTATACCACTATTAATTTATTTTTCAATAATAATCTGTAAATTAAATATTAATATTCCCTTTTGAATAAAAACGGGGATAAATCAGAGCGTTTTTTTATAAAAAAATAATATTTACAAGCGTTTTTCTTTAGGTTATAATAAGCATTGCATCGTACACTATTCGGTTAGATATACATATTAGGAGTTTAATTATGGCAAAACAGCAACAGAAAATGGTTGACGATATTACGTCAATGGATGAGGATTTTGCAAAATGGTATACCGACATTTGCAAAAAAGCGGAGCTGATTGAATACACCAGCGTTAAGGGCTGTATGGTTATCCGCCCTTACGGCTACGCAATCTGGGAAAATATTCAGAGGATACTTGACGATATGTTCAAGGCAGAGGGGCACGAAAACGTGTGTATGCCGATGTTCATTCCCGAAAGCCTGCTGCAAAAGGAAAAGGACCACGTTGAGGGCTTTGCGCCCGAATGCGCGTGGGTAACCTACGGCGGCAACGAAAAGCTTGAGGAACGCCTTTGTGTTCGCCCGACCTCCGAAACCCTTTTCTGCGAGCATTTTAAAAACGTCGTTCAGTCTTACAGAGATTTGCCGAAGCTTTATAATCAGTGGGTTTCCGTTGTAAGATGGGAAAAGACCACACGTCCTTTCCTTCGTTCGCGCGAATTCCTGTGGCAGGAGGGTCACACCCTGCACGAAACTGCCGAGGAGGCAATTGAGGAAACCGAAAAAATGCTGAACGTTTACACGGAATTCTGCCAGAAATATCTGGCAATCCCCGTCGTTCAGGGACAGAAAACCGAAAGCGATAAATTTGCAGGTGCTGAGCGCACATACTGCATTGAGGCGCTTATGCACGACGGCAAGGCGCTGCAGGCAGGCACATCCCACTATTTCGGCGACGGCTTTGCAAGAGCCTTTGAAATCCAGTTTACGGACAGGGAAAACAAGCTGCAGTTCCCGCACCAGACCTCCTGGGGTATGACCACCCGCCTCATCGGCGCAATCATTATGACCCACGGCGATAACAACGGTCTTGTGCTTCCGCCTGCAGTTGCTCCGATTCAGGCAATCGTGCTTCCGATTGCGCAGCACAAGGAGGGCGTGCTTGAAAAGGCAAACGAGGTTTGCGACAGGCTTAAGAAAATCTGCCGCGCCAAGATTGACGACAGCAATAATTCACCGGGCTGGAAGTTTGCGGAATACGAAATGAAGGGCGTGCCGATCAGAATTGAAATCGGCCCCAAGGATATTGAAAACAACCAGTGCGTTATCGTAACGAGGCACAACAGAGAAAAAACCTTCGTTTCCCTTGACGAGCTTGAGGACGTTGTTCTCAAGAAGCTTGACGAGGTAAGGGACGGCTTATATCAGGCGGCGCTTGAAAACAGAGAGCACCGCACGTATAAATGCACTACGATTGACGAGATTAACAGCGCGCTTGAAAACGGCGACGGCTTCGTTAAGGCAATGTGGTGCGGCAGTGAGGAATGCGAGGATAAGGTTAAGGAGCTTACCGGCGTGGGCTCGCGCTGCATTCCGTTTGAGCAGGAGCAGCTTTCCGATAAATGCGTGTGCTGCGGCAAGCCCGCAAAGCATATGCTTTATTGGGGAAAGGCGTATTAAGAGTGGTCAGTGGCCAGTGATTAGTGGTCAGTAATATTTAATTCGGAGGAAAATTATGGCAGTATTAGTTACGGGCGGCGCAGGATATATCGGCAGCCACACCTGTGTTGAGCTTATCAACGCGGGCATCGACATCGTTATCGTTGATAATTTTTACAACTGCAAGAAAAGCAGCATTGACCGCATTCGCGCTCTGGTTGACAGGGATTTCAAATATTACGAATGCGATATTCGCGATAAAGAGGGTATGGACAAAATTTTCAAGGCTGAAAAGATTGATTCCGTTATCCATTTCGCGGGCTTGAAGGCGGTTGGCGAAAGCGTTGAAAAGCCGCTTGAATATTTTGACAATAACGTTAACGGCACGCTCGTGCTGCTTGACGTTATGAGGGCAAACGGCTGCAAGAAAATCGTTTTCTCCTCCTCCGCAACGGTTTACGGAATGAATAATATTTCCCCGCTTACGGAGGATATGCCCGTCGGCGGCGTTACGAACCCCTACGGCAGAACGAAATATATGATTGAGTGCATTCTGCAGGATTTATATACTTCCGATAACAGCTGGAGCATCTGCCTCTTGCGCTATTTCAACCCCATCGGCGCTCACAAGAGCGGCACTATGGGCGAGGACCCGAACGGAATTCCGAACAACCTTATGCCCTTTATTACTCAGGTTGCAATCGGCAAGCGCGACCATCTGAACGTTTTCGGCAACGATTATGCAACGCATGACGGAACGGGTATCCGCGATTATATCCACGTTGTTGACCTTGCGCTCGGCCACGTTAAGGCAGTGCAGAAGGTTGAAAAGGACGAGGGCTGCTTCATTTACAACCTCGGCACCGGCAAGGGCTACAGCGTGCTGGACGTTGTGAACGCATTCGAAAAAGCATCCGGCGTTACGATTCCTTTTGAAATTCAACCGCGCCGCGCAGGCGATATCGCAATCTGCTATTCAGACCCCGCAAAAGCACTCAGAGAGCTTGGTTGGAAAGCCGAGAGAGGGCTTGAGGAAATGTGCGAGGACAGCTGGCGCTGGCAAAGCCAGAACCCCAACGGCTACCCCGATTAATAAAAGCAAAAACGGACATCGTTTGATGTCCGTTTTTTAGTGGAAGGAAGGAGTATGATAAGCCTTCCCCTTGAGGGGAAGACTTTTTGTTATCCAAAGTCATCAAAACACTGCGCTGCGGAATTAATCCCCGAAAGACATATAAGAGAAACGGCTAAGCCGATAATATTAACCGCAAAGCAAGCTGCGCAGATAACCTTATACTTAGAACTGCCGCATTTTCCGCGAAGCTCAATAATTATTCCGACAAACGGGATAACGGCAAGCGCAATTCCAATTGAAATAACAACCGCGCTGTAATGCTCTGCAACAAAGCCATAGGCTGCGTTTGAGGGAAATATAACCGAAAGCTCCCAAAAATTAAGGAGCATATATATTATGCCAAACGGAGTTAAAGCCACGCCTGCAATTGCCGCAAGCGACTTAACGATTATAAACGTCCTTCGGTGTTTAACAATTTCTTTTCTGCTCATATTGTTAATACTGCTCAATATAATTTGCAAAGAAATCCGTGATTTTGGAATCGGTAAACTGGTCGAAGCCGAGGATGACGAGCGTGCCGTTTTCAACGAGGATATAATCAACCGAATTAGCCTCGTCCGAGTCGGCATAATCCCATTTTGCGCAGGTGTATTCCCTGCCGCCGATATTCACGGCGCCCACTGCATTAAGCGCAGTCAGCGAATCCATTGAGGTATTTATATAAGCAATATAATCCTCGCTGCTGCCGTAGGGCACGTTTTCAGTTACGCTGATTTTAACGGTTTTATACGCCACGCTGTCGTGATTTTCAGTCAGCTCAATAACGAAATAATCATTATTCGGATTCTGAACCTCTCCCTCTTCCGCAAAGCTTTCAAAACTTTCGGGAGGGGTTATTTTTATGCCGAGGGTGGAATTTTCATAAACAGTGCCCTCCTGCGTGCCGTGAGCAATGGCAATGCCCGTTTTATCCTTTGCCTCAGCCGAGCCGACCTTTGCAAGCGCCTGCTCCGCCTCCTCGGCGGAAAGCGAGGTGCTCTCGCCCGCGTCGGTTGTGTTTTCATCGTTTCCCGCCTGCCTTGCGCACGCAGCAAACGAAGCCGCAAGCACCAAAGCAAGAATTAATGAAATTATCTTTTTCATATTATCACCCGAAAGCATTATATCAAACTGCTCCTTTGAAAGCAACCCCTCACACAAACAGGGGGCTGTCCCCTGTTTGCGGGGCGGTTAGGCACCCGTAAAGTTAATCGTTATTTTTGTATTGTACTCCTTGCCGTTCAAAACATAATGCTTTTCGGTGAAGGTGAATGAGCTGCCGCCGTCGCTGATTTTATCCATCATTCTGACTGACACGCCATAGCTTCTGCTTGCGTCTGTGTAATCCTTTTTGCTCATATTAATATTAAACTCAACCTCAGTATAATTATAAATCATCGTGCCGAGGTCATAGAGGTCGGTTGGCGTATCGGTGTAAACGGTAAGGGTAATATTTTCCTTTTCGTTTTTTATGCGCACGTCCTCGTCAAAAACGCCAAGCGGTACAAAAAGATTGCACCCTTTTCCAAGTGTTACCTTTTGCAGCTCCGGTGCAGAGCCAAACACGCTTTCAATGCCTGTTGTGTGCATATTGTCCGGAAAAGCCACCTCTTTAATCGGGCAGTCCGCAAACGCACCCGTTACAACAAGCAGGCTCTCGCCGCTAAACTCAACGTTTTCAACGTCGGTATACGCAAATGCGTATGCGTCAATAACCTTGTCCGTAATCACTATATCCTTTTCATCACTTAAAGAGAAAACTATTCTTGTATCGTTGCTGTAAACCATATCGTCCTTAACCGTATAATCAAGCTCGTCTGCAAAGGTTATGGTTTTAAACTTATCCCTGTTCTTCGCCAGGCAATAAAAGAATTTGGAAGGCGTGGCGTTAGAATGGCTCTCTTCAAAAACAACCTTTTTGCCGTTGAGCGTAGCGGGAACGACTATGTTTTCTGATGAAAAGTCGTAAGCCTCAACAAGGCAGTAATCTCCGTCTCTGTAAGGGTAGTAAGTGCTGCTGCCTTCTTTTTGCGCGTAGTAGCCCTCAAAGCCGTCAATTATAAAATGAGCGCGCTCTTTTTCGTTTCCGTCGTTACTGCCGACGTAAACAATGCCGCGGCTTTCCTCTAATTTGCGGCTGTCGCTTTCAAAGTACGCGGCAGTTCCGCCAAACGCAATAACGCCTGCAAGCACTATGCAGATAACCGACACGGGAATTGCCCGCCAACGCGTTTTCTGCACGTCGCCGTCCCTGTACCATATAACGGTGTTGCCAAGCGAGGCTGCAATTAACAAAGTTGTTACATAAACCGACGGCTCATCGCAGACTTCAGCTATGGACGCCGAGCATATAATGCCGATTATAAAAAATATTATCGGCAAAACTCCGTTTACGTCCTTTTTATTTTTGGCAAGCATTACGATAAACAGCACAAGCTGCACTGCCGTAACAAGCAGATACACGGGACCAAAGAAAAGTATTTCAAGTCCCTCGCCCGGTATATCGTACTTGAAAAGCAGCACTATTGACGCAAAAAACGCCGCAGCGCCGATAACCTTTGCAAGCTTTACCTTTGTGAATTTATTAATGTTTATATGCGCTATAACGGCATAAAGGATAAAGGCGGCAAACCCAAAGGCAAACGTGGCAACAAGCGGAAAAGTCATATCGCCTTTAAACTCCTGAAGAAGCTGGTCTTTGGTGTATCCCGTGCCGCCGCTTTGGTATTTGCAAAGCGCATACCAATCAAGCGCTTCGTAAAACGCGGCAATAACAGAAAGCGCCACGCCTGCCGCGGACAGCGCAACAGATAATAATCGCTTTGCCATATCGCATCCTCCTTTACTTTTTTACAAAAGGGGAAGTCCCCTGTTTGCATATCGGAATTCCGCCAAAAAAGCAGCTCACAGCATCATATATACAAGCCACGCGGCAATGCCGATAAACGGCAAAAGCAGGTGAATAACGTTTGCCGCGAAGCAAACATTGCTTGCAATTCTGATGTTCCGTTGAAGCGCAGAGGCGCGGAATTCCAAAACAAGTCCCGCAATTCCCGCCGCCAGACCGAGAAGGAAAAGCAGCACGATAACGGCTATCGCAAGAAGCTCGTTAATATCCTTATAATAGCAAATATCATCAACCACGAAATAGCCCGCAAGCGCCCAGACGGGAACGGAAAACACGCTCAAGCAGAGCACCACCGTTTTGAAAACCACAAAGCAATCGTAAGGCGTTAAATTCGTTTTTCTAAAATTATTCATACCATCACCTTTATCTGAACATCCAATACGCTGCCACTACGCCGAGGCTGATAACGGGATACAGGACATAAATAACCGCGTTAAAGGTTTTCATTGCCCTTTCGTGTTCATTGCTTTTCTCACAAAGCACAACAAACAAATTTGTTATTATAACAAGCACAGGCACAAATAGCGCCGCCTTTGTAACGGCATAAGCAATGCTGTCCAAAACGGTTATCTCGCCGCCCTCGCTGGTTGTAAAGATTACGAAAGCAACGACTGCCCCTATAGGCAAAGAAAAGAGATTAACAACTATGCCCTCAATAATCATCGTAACAAGGCTTTCCCAAAAGGCTTCTCCGCGCTTTGAAATGTCCGGAATTCTGCGCTGAGCAGGCGGCTTTATTTCGTATTTTGTTTCGGTTTCATTTATATTCGTATTCTTATTTTCATCATCATTCATAAAATCACCTGTCTGATTGGTGTGTGAATTGGGATTAATAGAGCTGAATGTTTGCTGACGCAAACGCTAAATTGCTTTGCTGCTAAATAGCAACGCTGCTAAATTCGGCTGGCGCCGAGCTGATTAGCGTTGACCTTTGGTCAACCTTTCGCTTGCCGCAGGCAAATTTAGCTTCCGCAGGTAATTTAGCACAATAGAAGATTGTATTTAGCTCTGCAAAATTAAACCTCAAAAACGTAGCTGCTGATGAAATCGTTCATTTCATCCTCGGTAAATCCGCTGAAATCGAACGTGATTTCCACGCCGTCAACGTAGGTTACGAGCGTGATATTATGGGAGTCGCTGTCTTCAAACACGGTTTCAACCGCGCCGTATTCATAGCTGCCGATGATTACCGTGCCAAGGTCGTTAACCTTAAAGCCCTCGCCATTAGTTACCTGCTCATCCTTATAGCCCTCAATTGAGTAATAGCGGCTGTTTGTTGAGAAAGCAAGCATAACCCATTTTGAATTATTATCAAATGCGTTAAATTCCTGACAGAAGCCGTCGGAGCCGTTATCGGAGGCTACAATATTCCAGTCCTCGGGAAAGTCAATTTTAAATCCAAGGGTGGAATTTTGATAAACGTTATCAGTTAGCTCTCCCCTTCCAACCGAGCTGTTTTCAAGTCTGATATCGGGGTTATAGGAATAATCGCGAACGGAATTATAGCTGTTGTTTTTATAATCCTGCTTATCCTCATCCGAAAGGTTATTATAGAAATCGCGGATGGTTTTGCACGCGTTATCAACAACGGTGTTGTATTCCCTGAAATCGTAATTCGGGGTATAAACCATAGCGCCGTTTTTATCGGTTTTCAGCTTATCGCTGTAATCGTAATTAATTTTATCGTAAATAATATTTCTTGCGCTTTCGGCAACCTTTTCATCCTCAACCGAGGTTAAATCAATAATGTAATCCACGGCGGAGGCTGAAAGCTCGTCAAGATAATAAATATCAATTGAATCAATTTTGCCGTTCTTATAAGCATTAACGTCGTATTTAGCAATCTGAGCGTCAATATCCGCAAAGGAAATGCCAATGAAAATGCAGCTGCAGATTATGATTATCGGCTGCATATAGCTTACCTTCGGCACAAATATGTGCAGCATAAAGAAGCCGATGATGATAAACAGCATAATCATAAATACGGAAACCAGAAGCCTGTATTTCGTTAAGCCGTAAATATCAATATAGAGCTTCATTTTTCTCATAGCCGTAACAATCATCAGCACCGAGAAAAGCGAGACGAAGGTTGAAATGCCCTTAACGGCTTTTGACTGCCTGCCGTTTTCAAGCCTTTTCGTGAAAACGTTTACGAGCGAAAGCAGCACGATGTTTATGCAAACGATTGCAAACATCTCAAAGAAGCCGCGCCTTGCATAGCTGCTTGCGGAATACTCATAGCCCTTTGGCAGAATGCCCGAAAAGGCTGAGAAGAAATATGCAAGCTGAGAGAAAAGATAAACGATATAAACAAAGGAAATGGCGCACAGGAAGAAAACAGAAACAATATTTGGAGAGAAGCGTGCGCCACTGTAATCCTTTGTCGTTATTTCGGAGCCGGTTTTGAAATTGCGCTTTTTCGAGAACATATATGAAATGATATACGGAGTCACGATAAGCGCGAGAACGGCTTCCAAAAGATATTCGCCGATGTTTTTAAGCACGGCTTTAACAAGACCTTCAAAAGCCGCATCGCTGCTGACAAGAAGCGGAACTATAACGAGCAGCACCGGCAGGGAAATTCCGATACCGATTAACGCGTGAATCAGCTTCTTGTTCTTAGATACGGATTTTGAAAAGGCGGTGTTAACGTTTGAAAGATTTGCAAACGGTGCAACTATTGCGCCGCCGAGCATATCAAGCAGCATTTTAAAGCTGCCCTCTTTATTGCGGAAGGTGCCCGAAATGCCGCAGCTGTAAATTGTGAACAGAGAGGCAACGAGGAACACCATAATGCAGTTCATAAAAACGTCTCTGAACACGGCAAGGGTTACCGCGCCCGCAAGCGAAAGCACGCCGCAGACAAGCGAGAATTTGGAGGGCTTAACGTCCTTTTTATGCAGATACATAGTTACGATTGCAAACAGGGCAAAGAAGGAGATTGTGAAGCCCAGATTGAAAAAGTGCATAACCGCAAAATCAATGAAAACGAAAGCCCAGATAAAGAAGGCAACCATAAACGCCGAATCCTTTTTATCCATCGGCGCAATGCTTTCCTTAAACTTTTTGAGCGCCTCCATTCGCTGAACGTAGGGCGGAACGTAATTTGCGCCCGTTGCGGGTTGCATAGGCGCGGGCGCTCCGTTAAAGGGCTGCGCGGGTGCGCCGCTTACGTCTGTTGCGACCGTCGTCTGCACGCCGCCGTTTTGCTGCGGCTGCAGCGGGTCAAAATATGTGTCTTTATTCATAATTATTACCTCCGTAAAGGATTAATATATTCTGTATGCTAAAAAACATAATATACATAGTGAAGTGTATTCATTTCGGTATCATAATAATAGATTTTTACATTCGTTTTTCTTGAATAATCTATAACATTGCCGTCTTGATCGTAATAAACGGTGACGAAATAATCACCCTCTGTCACCTTATCACTAAAATGCCCTTGCCCCGCTTGTACTTCATAATCTCTGATATCCGAATAAAGACGGTCAATATTATCAGCGGTGACCAATTGGTATTCCTCACTAAGCTGAGGCATAGCATCATAGGTGTAAAAACAATATTCGTCAAGGTCCTTGCCCGCATCAGTGTTTCCCGTTTTATCAATATAACCATCGGGAATTTTCACATCTGAACTGCTGCCCGAATGATGAAATACTGCAAATGCAATCCCTGTTAAAAGCAGAAATGCAGAAATTATTATTAAAAGCTTTTTGGAATTTTTCAAAGAAGCACCTTCTTATAATTGCACGAGGCGGAGCCGAGTAACCTGCATTTGCCAAAGGCAAATTTCATTGCAAGGCAATTTCATATTTTTGCCCTGCAAAAATATTTCATAAATCCACAGGATTTATTTCATCAAACAGGGGACAGTCCCCTGGCTGTACTGGCTGTACTGCAAAAATATTTCATAAATCCACAGGATTTATTTCATTAATAATCACGGACATTCTGCTTTAAGCAAAGCAGAATTGACCGCTGTGAATGCCAGTGTGAAAACAACAAAGGGAATTGCCGCTATGCCAAGCATACCGCCTGCTGCAACTGCACTCAAACAAATTATAACGGATGTGATGATAACATTTTTCTTGAGCGCGGTTTCACTGAATTCGCGTTTCCCTGACAATATTCTGATAATTGCAAATGACGGTATATATTTTGGCACAAGCAAAACCAGATACAATACATACACGGGAATCATTACCATCATCGTTTCCAGCAAGCCTAAGTTGTATGTTTCATCGTCTATTGCAAACAAAAGGGTGAAGGTGGATAGCGCAGTTTCAAGCACATAAAGCAGAGGTGAGAGCAAATTCTTAAACCAGCCCGAAAGCTTCATTTCCTTCCGATTATCGACAATAACAACGAAGGCAATCACTATTACGGGAATTAATACCGAAATCAAGTTTTGAGAATACTCCACCATATCAGGAGCTCCGTAACGGTAATATCCGTCAGCAAATCCATAGGCTGCGCCGGCAATGCTCAATAAAAACAGCGCAAACGATGTCGTTCTCAATTTATCGATTTTCGTCATTGCCGCCACCTGCCTTTTATCCTCCGTCAAACAGGGTAAATTTTCCTGTTTGACGGAAATTTTTTCATTTTATTCATCATCCCTGAATTCCAGGATATCCCCGGGCTGGCATTCAAGCTCGCGGCAGATTGCATTGAGCGTTGAAAAACGGATTGCCTTTGCCTTGCCCGTTTTCAGAATCGAAAGATTTGCGGGGGTTAAATCTATTCTTGAAGCAAGCTCAAGGGAGCTCATCTTGCGCTTGGCAAGCATAACGTCAACGTTTACGATAATTGCCATTTTTGCCGCCCCCTTAAACAGTTAAATCATTTTCTTCTTTAATATCTATCGCGGCTTTAAACACGTTTTGCACCACACGCACAAGCAGCCCTACGAAGAAGGAGGCAACCGTTACGATTGCAAAGGAAAGCGCAAACTTTGGCAAATAAATCAAGATAATTACAAGCCCGATTGCGGAAACCGCAAAGCAGGAAAGCGAAGCGAAGCCAAGCATTTTAACATTATTCTCATCAAAAATTTTCTTTGCGCGCAGATTTGTTAAAATCTTATGCAGCGCATAAAGCGTGAGCCAAGCAAAGGGCAGCGCGCAATACATACCGATGGTGAGCATAATCAGCTTTGCATCTGATTTATCCCAATCAAAGGTTTGCAGATACCATCTTAAAACGGGATAAGCGCCCACGGTTAATGCCGCAAGCAGCACTGCAAAAATGCGAACTATCCACAGTGAAATGCCGATTGATTTTAAATTGTTTTTCATAATTTTCTCTCCTTTGTTTTTCCGTTTGGAAAATATTTCTTTGTTTCTGTAATTGCACAATAACACAAAAATTATTGTTTGTCAATAATTTTTTATCAGTTAATAAAAAGTTAATATTTTTTGACAACAAAAAAGCAGGCTGCCTTGCGGTAGTCTGCTTTATACTATTAATTAATATATTTATCTAATAATGCTTTGCCCTTTTCATAGGCGGGCTTGGTTTCGCTGAGCATTGCATTGTAAAAATCAACCGCAGCCGCCTGCCGCTCAAGCGCAAGCTGCCTGCCCCTTTCGGTTAAAAAGCGGGAATAAAGCTTTTCAAGCTTAAACTTATATTCCTGAAAAAACGACGGCGCTTCATCCGCACTGCCGTCCAGCACAAAGCCGTTTTCATCAAGAGAATAAAGCGGCTCTGAAAATGAGCTTTTATACTGCAGCGTTCTTGCAATTCCAAGCGTGCCCGTTGCATCAAGCTTATCCGCGTCAAAAAGTATTTTTGCCTCAAGGCTCTGCGGCGGATTATCGCCCCTGAAGCGGTGCGCGCTTATGCAATGGGAAACGGCGGAAGCGAAGGCTTCATCAAACCCGTTTTCAAGCAAAAAGCGCTTTGCCTTTTCCGCGCCGACCTGCGCGTGGCAGAGGGCGGGATTTTCAAACTGCTCCGCCCTGCCGATATCGTGAAGCAGGCAGGCGGCAATCAGAATATCCGCATCCGCAGCGGGCTCTGACTGCGCAATATCAAGCGCGGCATACAGCACGCGGTAAATATGCTCCTTATCGTGGGCGCTGTCCTCCATACAGGAGAGCATATAGCCCTCAAGCAGCTTATATTTATTTATATCCATATTAGTAAGTGCTGCGATATTTCTTGAGCTTTTCTTCATCAAAGCTTTCGATGAAGTCATCATAAGTGCCCTTGAAGTCCGTTATACCGCCGTCTGCGATTTCAATTACGCGGTCTGCAATAGTCTGGATAAACTGATGGTCGTGCGAGGTGAAAAGCACGGTTTCGGGATAGCGGATAAGACCGTTGTTGAGCGCGGTGATTGATTCAAGGTCAAGATGGTTGGTGGGCTCATCAAGGATAAGCACGTTTGCGCCGGAAAGCATCATCTTGCAGAGCATACATCTAACGCGCTCGCCACCTGAAAGCACTGAGGCTTTCTTAAGCGCCTCATCGCCGCTGAACAGCATTCTGCCGAGCCAGCTTCTGAGGTCTGCCTCAAGAATGAGGGTTGTGAACTGACGGAGCCAGTCAACAAGGGACAAATCTACGCCGTCAAAATATTCGCTGTTATCGCTGGGAAAATAGCTCTGTGAGGTGGTAACGCCCCATTTGAATTCGCCCTCATCGGGCTCCATTTCGCCCATAAGGATTTTGAAAAGGGTTGTTTTTGCAACTGCGTCCGAGCCAACGAAAGCGACCTTCTCCCTCGGATGAATGATGAATGAAACGTCATCAAGCACCTTACGGTCACCGATAGTTTTTGAAATATGGTCAACGCGGAGCAAATCGTTTCCGCATTCCCTGTCCGGCTTAAAATCAACATAGGGAAAACGGCGGGAGGAAACGGGCATTTCAATCATCTCAAGCGCGTCAAGCTGCTTTTTGCGGCTTGTTGCCTGCTTGGATTTTGAAGCATTTGCAGAAAAGCGCTGAATGAATTCCTGCAGCTCCTTAATCTTCTGCTCGTTTTTCTTATTCTGGTCGCGCTGCTGGCGCTGGCGCATCTGGGTGTATTCATACCAGAAATCATAGTTGCCGGCATACATCTGGATTTTGCCGAAGTCAACATCGCAGATATGGGTGCAGACCTTATTGAGGAAATAACGGTCATGCGAAACTACGATAACGGTGTTTTCAAAATCCAGCAGGAAATTTTCAAGCCAGCGGATTGCGGATAAATCAAGATGGTTCGTGGGCTCGTCAAGCAGCAGAATATCGGGATTGCCGAAAAGCGCCTTTGCAAGCAGCACCTTAACCTTTAAATCAGAGGGAAGCTCTGCCATTTTGAGATAATGATATTCATCCGTTACGCCAAGCTTATTGAGCATAAACTCTGCGTCAGACTCCGCATTCCAGCCGTCCAAATCCGCAAATTCAGCCTCGAGCTCGCCCGCGCGAATACCGTCCTCCTCAGAGAAATCGGGCTTCATATAAAGCGCGTCCTTCTCCTCCATAATCTCAATAAGGCGCGGATTGCCCATAAGCACGGTGCGAACCACCTCATATTCATCATATTTAAAGTGATCCTGCTCAAGCACGGAAAGGCGCTCGCCGGGGGTGATGACAACCTCGCCCTTCTGCGGCTCAAGCTCGCCGCTGAGCACCTTTAAAAAGGTGGATTTTCCAGCGCCGTTTGCGCCGATAATGCCATAGCAGTTGCCCGCGGAAAAGAGCACGTTAACTCTTTCAAACAGCGCCCTGCCGCCGAACTGAACAGTTACGTTATTTGCCTGAATCATATAAGACTGCCTCCTGTATTATTTAATAGCCTTGTGTATTCTAACACAAAGGGGGGGTAAATACAAGATAAAAATAAGCTAAATATTCGCTTCTGCAAATGCTAAATTATTTCATAGCTGAATTAATGCTTCGCATCAGCGAAATTGCTTTGCAGCTTTTTTCTGCTTTAGAGCAGTAAAAACAGGCATATAGATGAAAACAGCCTTCGGTTAAATCCGAAGGCTGTTGCTTATTTTTTAGTTGTTATTCTTTCAAACATTGCATTGATTTTATCATAGTTGCAGGCGAAGGATTCGGCACTGGCAATTATCATTTCATTTGCTGTAACCTCTGAAAAATCAACCTTATATCCTGCGTGGTCGGCGAGATATTCAATGAACAGCCTTTGCGCTCTGCCGTTTCCTTCGCGGAACGGATGCAGTACGTTTATCTCGCTTAAGTAATACGCAAAGCGATGAGCAACGTTACCGTCGTAATCAATCAGGTAATTATCCGCTTTGAGCTTTGCAAATATATCCGCAGCATACATTTCAATATTCTGACTCAGGCAAAACTGATTGCCCTTTGAAATATTGACGTGGCGTATTTCGCCAGCCCAGGTGTAGATATCCTCAAAGATAAATCTGTGTATCTTTTTGAGATGCTCAAAATCAAAGTTGCCCTTGATTATTTCGGCTTTTGCAATTGCTATTTTCAGCGAGGTTATTTCTCTCTCCGCCGTTACAAGCTCGTCGTGTTTCTTAATGCCGAGCCTGTTTATCAGCACGTTGGAGGAGGGATAGCAGTATTCCTTATCCCATTCGTATTCATAACCGTAACTCATACGCTCACCTATACCGAATGCTTGAAAATAAGCTCGCGCAGAATCTTCTGATACTGCTCTTTGCTTGAAAGGGAAATGCGGATGCGTTCCTTGTCTGCATCGGTAAGCGGCATTCCCTCAATTGCCATTGAGCCGTTCACTTCGTTTACGATTTTATCTATCTCACTCATACGCATGCTCCTTTCATTTGGTACTCTTATATTATACCACATTAACACAAGCAATTCAATAAATATTATCATACCGTTCTGCAAAACAAAGCGCCTTTGGTGTAACAGGTCAAAAGTGCCGTTGCGTTATTATCAAAAAGCACAAAAAGAAAACAGACCGAAAAACATAATTACTTTCGGTCTGCTTGCCCCGTTTATATTTTTGGAGCGCATTCTTATTTAATGAAGCTGCGGGATGACCGCGGTTGAAATTCCGAAGAAGACGAGAAGCGAAACCGCATCAACAATTGTTGTGATAAACGGAGAGGACATTACCGCGGGGTCAAACCCGATTTTCTTTGCAAGCATCGGCAGTGAACAGCCGATGAATTTTGCAAACACAATTTCCACCACGAGAGTGAGGCAAATTGCAAGGTCAATAATCAGAGTGATTTCATCATTATGGAAAAGCATACGGTCAATAAACCAGATTTTTAAGAAATTAACCGCCGCAAGCGATACGCCGCACACGAAACCGACGCGCAGCTCTTTCCAAACAACGCGGAAATAATCGCGGAATTCAATCTCGCTCAGGGACATTGCACGAATAACCGTTACGCTTGCCTGACCGCCCGAATTACCGCCCGTATCCATAAGCATCGGAATAAACGCGGTTAAAATCGTGAGCGTTGCAAGCTTATCCTCAAAGGTGGTGATAATGGAGCCCGTAAAGGTTGCGGAAACCATCAGAAGCAAAAGCCACGGGAAGCGGCTTTTCCAGGTTTCGAAAACCGAGGTTTTAAGATAAACCTTCTCCGTGGGAAGCATAGCGTTCATCTTCTGGATATCCTCTGTGTTTTCCTCCTGGATAACGTCGATAACGTCGTCAATGGTGATGATACCGACGAGCCTGTTTTCCATATCAACAACGGGCAAAGCAAGGAAGTCATACTTTGACATAAGTATTGAAGCGTTTTCCCGGTCCTCCAGCGTATTGATTGAAATAACGTTGGTTTCCATAAAATCGCTGATAACATCCTCATATTCGTGGAGGAGCAGCTCCTTGACTGTTGTAACGCCCAGAAGATGGCGAGAAGCATCAGTAACGTAGCAGGTGTAAATCGTTTCCTTATCCACGCCCTGGCGCCTTATGCGCTTAAACGCATCCTCAACCGTCATATCCTTTTTGAGGTCAACGAATTCCGGAGTCATAATTGAGCCGGCGGAATCCTCGGGATATTTCAGAATAGTGTTAATTGCGATACGGGTTTCGGGATCCGTGTTCTGCAGAATTCTTTTAACGAGAGTTGCGGGCATTTCCTCAATGATATCCGCCGCATCATCGACGTAGATTTCATCAAGCACGGCGCGCAGCTCCGTATCAGAGAAAGCGCGGATAAGATTTTCCTGCGTGTCGCTGTCAAACTCAACGAAGGTGTCCGCCGCATTTTCCTTCGTTAACATTCGGAAAAAGAACACTCGCGTTTTTTCATCATCAAGCGCTTCCAAAAGCTGCGCAATATCGGCAGGATTCAGCTCATTCAATAACACCTTAAGCTGACTGATTTGCTTGTTCTGATAAAGCTCCTCAACCTGCTCCATCATTTCATCAAAATCAAAATCCAAGTGCTCACTTCCTTTCAGTGCGTAAGGGTAAACGCCTCTCCGCGTGAATTATTCTTCGTCCTTTTCCTCTTCCTCAGGCTCAGGAGCTGCATAGAACTCCGGCTCTTCGGAATCATAGGGGTTAACGACTGCCTTTCTGATTGAGGAAAAGGCAACCGCAAACACAACCAGCCCGCCGATTACGGCGCAGAGGCTGATTAAAAAATTCGGCTTTTCGTAAAACATTTCGCCGGCAACGAAGGAGGTGTAATTTTCCTGCTGCATTTCGGCTTTAATCTGCTCAACGGTTTTATCCACGCGCTTAATCTTAAGCGTGTATTTTTTCGTCGTGCCGTCAGAGGCAATGACGGTGAGCGGAATCTGCGGGGTCTGGTCCTCGCGCAGCTCAAGCCCGGTTATCGGGGTGCACACCGCGCCGCGTCCGCCGTTACGGGAGTGATATTCAGCACCGTCAAATCACTGGGGATATAGAGCTTATAAACCGTATCCCTTTCGTTCAGCTCAGGCTGCAGCTCGCCGTACTCGCAGGTGATTGAGGCAAGATTTGCATTGCCGTTTACAGCAAGCTCGCTTATGTTCGAATACATAAAGCGATAAATTACGCTTCCGTTTGCAAAATTGAGGGTTACGGAAACGCCGTCCTGCTGATTTGAGGTATAAAGATACTCAATAAAAACGCTTGCCTCACCGCTGATTTTATAGCCCGAAACCACTGCGCTCTGAGCGGGGTTATCAAGGGTTACAGTGAAATCCGTTTTGCCCTGAGCAAAGCCGCCGTCCACCGCCGCATTTGAAAAGGTGATATCCTCAAGATACGGGGCATCCGCAATCGGCGCCGTGGCGGCATAAGCGCTGAGGGAAGCGGTTAAAAGCACAACCAGCGCAAGCGCGCATAACAAAATTCTTTTCATAAATTTTACCTCTTGCCGCATTATTCGGAAAGAATATAGGAGCTGACTGCGGCAGCATCAAGCCCCTCCTTTGCTGCTGATAATTCAGCATTTGTTTTTATGAAATAAACGGCATTGCTGCCTATATCCTCGGAAAGCTTATTTTCAATGTCGGCAGAAACCGAGCCCTCGTCAATAACGTCGCCGTCCTCATCATAAACGACCCTGCGTGTTACGCTTACATTAACGGCGCGAAGCAGCTTGATTTCCGTGCCCAAATCGGCATAAAGCCTTGCGGCAAGATAATCAAAGCCGTCGTTATAATTATCCGAAATCGCCTCCGGCAAATCCGTGCCGTCAAGCACGAAAACGGTTACGCCCATTTCATAAGCCTCAAGAATAATATCCTTGATGTATTTATACGCCGTCTGCGAATCGGGGTTAAGATAGGTGTTATCCCTGCCGTCCGTATAAGGAATTGAATTGCTGTCCAGCACGGCTGCGGAGCTATCCTGCGCGGGCACGAGATTATCAAGATAGCAATAAACCCTGCCGACCGCAAGAATATCGTTGCTTTTCAGCGTTTCAACGGAAAGCTTAAGATTGCCTGCGGGAAAGGCAACCGCGCCGTAAGTATCCACAGCGGCAAGCCTGCTTTTGTAGCCCACGGAGCCCTCGCTTCGCTTAAGGTCAAAGGTTATGCTGTTATATCCGTTTTCCGCGGCATCCGAAATAACGGATTCAAGCATAACACCGCCGTCAAGCGAAATGCTTTCAACATATTTTGATTTAAGATTCAGCGCAACCTCATTCATAGTGCCGCCGTTATCATCATCTGCGGATGATGCGGAGGGCATAGCGTTTCGCTGCATATAGACATCCATTCCCATGTAGCCCACGCCCATAACAAGAAATGCAATCAGGACGGCGGCAAGCGCCTTGCCGAGCTTTTTAAGCTTAGCCCTGTGCTGCTTTTTCTTTTTCGTTTTGGGGCGGAGATAATCAAATTTATCGGAATAAATACCCGTGCCCTCCGGCTCGTTATACTTTTCGGCAAAGTCTATTTCCCTGCCGACCTCGGGCTCCGTCCAGCGTTGGTTGCGCTCTTTATTCTTATAAAAGCGCTTTTTCTTCATTTATATCCTCGGTTATTTCTGAAAACTATCCTTTGCGTTCTGCATTAAAAGCTCAATCATTTCGCTCGGGCTTTCACTGCTGAAAACAGCATTGCCCGCAACGAAAACATTTGCGCCCGCCTTGGCGCAGGTTTTAATCGTTTCGGCATTCACGCCGCCGTCAACCTGAATATCAAGCTCGGGGAAATCCGCGCGCAACTTTTCAATCTTGGGCATCATATCCGCCATAAAGCTCTGCCCGCCGAAGCCTGGCTCAACCGTCATAACGAGCACCATTGAAAGCCTGTCAATATAGGGATAAACCGCCTCAATCGGGGTGTTCGGCTTAACGGAAAGCGAAGCCCTGCAGCCGCATTCAAGGATTTTATTAATCGTTTCGTTAACGTCGCTGTCACACTCAACGTGGAAGGTGATGAGGTCTGCGCCTGCGTCTGCAAAAGCCTCAATATATTTAAGCGGCTCCGAAATCATCAGATGCACGTCAAACGGAATATTGCAGAATTTGCTGAGCGCCTTGATAACGGGCGGACCGATTGAAATATTAGGCACGAAATGCCCGTCCATAACGTCAAGATGAATGAGCTGCGCCTTTTCGCATTTTGCAAGCTCTGCGCCGAGATTTGCATAATTTGCGGAAAGAATTGATGGTGAGATTTTAATATCCATTTAATGCTCCGAAAACATATTAAATAAATAATATCTATAGTTAGGTTTATTATACATAAAAGTTATATTAAAATCAACCATTAAAAAAACAGGAGAGTGTTGCTCTCCTGTTTAAGTTGTCAGTTGTTAGTGACCGGTGGCCGGTTAGCGGTCGCTGCGCTCCGATTATTATTCCGTTTCAGAAGCGGTCGGGAATTTGATTATGCGTTCGCCGTCCGCAATAAATTTGCCGTCCTTCCATTCGCCCTTTATTCCCTTTGCGGAAGCGCCGAGCTGAAAATGAAGCTGAGCTATGCCGAAATCAATACTTTTGATTGAATACGGCTCCTCCACGCTGCCGGAAATCACGCCGTTTTCATATCTGAAATTAACGGGGCGACAGTTAACGGAGCTTGGCGCCTTTTCAACCTGCTGCATTGCAAACACATATTCGGGCGGAAGCTTTTCATCGCAAAACTCAAACATCTTCTGATAAGGCTTGCTTTTCTTATGGGTGGCGTTATAAATAATCTTTTCCTTAACGCTCTTTTCCTTGCTGACGAAGCCTATTGCGATAACGCAATAAAGCCGATAGCCCTTCGGAATATCAAGCACTTCCATAAGCTTATTCTCATTATACGAGCCGACCCAGCAGGTGCCGAGCCCGTGAAACGCGCATTGCAGCACTATCGTTTCGCCGTAATAACCGCAGAGCTCGCGCGCAGGAACAGTATCCCTGCCGCAGACGGCAATCAGGCTCATATTGCCCTTTTGCACGTTGAAGGCAAAGCGCGCGTCCTCAACGAAATAAAACTGCAGCTCCTCGCGCTGATTAACGTATTCCACCATATCGCGGATGACCGCCTTCGTATCCTCATCAAGGGGAATATTTCTGAACGTGCGGCGGGAGCAGCGCTTATCAATTGCAATCAAATATTCTTCATTCGTCATGCTTTTTTACCCCAATTATCAATGATATCAATCAGCAGGTCATATTCCTTAGTGGTGATATTATCCGGCATAATGGAGAGCGCCCTTTTCATAGTGAGCTCGTTATTAACCGTCCACACCGAGAATTTATAGCCGTTATCGTGAAGCAAATCGGAAAGCGTGCCGCTGGCGTATTTATAATTGCAGTTAATGCCGATTGCGCCCGTTTCCTCAAGCGTTTTCAGCAGCCTTTGCTGATAATCGGCGGAGAAAATCTCAATCCTTGAAACCTGGCAGTTATAATAATAATCCATATCCTTGCACTTGGAGTCCTTAACCGCCTTAATGTTAAGCACGTCAACACCGGTCAGAAACGCGCGGTCAAGTAAGCCGTATTCCTCAAGCATATCATAGAGCGCGTTAAGCGTTCTTGCCTCCTTGATATCAAGGTTTATTTTGCAATCCGCAGCCTTTAGCAGCTCAAACGCGTCTGCAAGCGGGGTGCCGTCGCTGTTCGTGAGCGCAATATCGTGGTTCATAACCAAGGTGCCGTCAGGGCGCTGGCGAACGTCAAGCTCCAGAATTTCAACGCCGTGATTAATCGCCGCTTCAACCGAGGCAAGCGAATTTTCATCCGTTTCAAACGCGCCCGTGTGCGCTGTTATTGTGAAATCCTCCCTGAAGCGCAGAGTTCTTTCATCATAGCTTTTCGTAACTGCATAAAGCGCAACACCCATAACCATAGCCACCGAAACGAGAAAGGCGAAAACCTGATAAGAAAAATGCTTTGCCCAGGTCAGCGTCATATTTCGCTTTAAAAACCTTTTAAATTTTTGCCATTTGGAAATTTTTTCCGTCATTAATGACACCCTTTTAATTATAAAGAACACAAAAGAGGCAGTAGCTGCCTCTTTATGGTTTGTGTTAGTCGTCTTTGCTGTTTGAATAGTTCGGTGCTTCCTTAGTGATATGAACGTCATGCGGATGGCTTTCAACAAGACCTGCACCCGTGATTTTGATGAACCTTGCATTCGTGCGAAGCTCGCTGATATTGTGGCAGCCGACATAGCCCATACCCGAGCGAAGACCGCCCATCATCTGGAACACCGTGTCGCCAAGGAGGCCCTTATAAGGCACGCGGCCCTCAACGCCCTCGGGAACGAACTTCTTCGTGCCGTTCTGGAAATATCTGTCCGCAGAGCCCTGATTCATTGCGCCGAGGCTGCCCATTCCGCGGTAAACCTTGAACTGCCTGCCCTGATAGATTTCAATTGCGCCGGGTGATTCCTCACAGCCTGCAACAAGTGAGCCGACCATAACGACGCTGCCGCCTGCTGCAATTGCCTTAACGATTTCACCGCTGTATTTGATACCGCCGTCTGCGATAATCGGAATTCCGTATTTATCAGCCATTTCCGCGGAATCATAAATTGCGGTAATCTGCGGAACGCCGATACCTGCAACGACGCGGGTGGTGCATATTGAGCCGGGGCCGATACCAACCTTAACGGCGTCTGCGCCCGCCTTAATGAGAGCCTCAGTGCCCTCTGCGGTTGCAACGTTGCCCGCAATAAGAGAAATATTCGGGAATGCATTTTTAACCATATCAACAGCCTTGATAATGTTCTGCGAATGGCCGTGAGCGGAGTCAAGAATAAACGCGTCAACCTGAGCGTCTGCAAGCGCCTGCGCTCTGTCCATCAAATCCTTAGTTACGCCGAGAGCGGCTGCGCAAAGGAGTCTGCCGTCCTTATCGCGCGCGGTGTTGGGATACTTAACGCTTTTTTCGATATCCTTGATAGTAACAAGCCCTGTGAGCTTGCCGTCGTTATCAACGAGGGGAAGCTTTTCAACCTTTGAGCGCATAAGAATCTGCTTGGCTTCCTCAAGCGTTGTGCCCGCCTTTGCAGTTACGAGCTTATCCTTAGTGGTCATAACGTCTGCAATTTTAACGGAGAAGTCCGTCATAAAGCGCATATCGCGGTTTGTTAAAATGCCGACGAGAACGCCGTTTTCATCGCAAATCGGAACACCGCTGATTTTATATTTGCGCATTAAATCCTCAGCATCCTGAGCGATGTTTTCGGGGGAAAGGAAAAACGGATTTGTGATGATGCCGTTTTCCGAACGCTTAACCCTGTCGACCTCTGAAGCCTGGTCCTCAATCGGCATATTCTTATGAATAACGCCGATACCGCCCTCACGTGCGATTGCGATTGCCATTCTGGATTCCGTTACGGTATCCATAGCCGAGGTCATAAGCGGGATATTGAGCTTTATATCCTTAGTGAGATTTGTTGATAAATCAACCTCATTGGGAAGCACGTTGCTTTCGGCAGGGATTAAAAGCACGTCGTCAAACGTTAATCCCTCTTTAACAAACTTTGAGCCGTATTCGTTCATAACTTTCCTCCTTAATATGTAATAATTTATTTTGTTTATAATATCACATTGGATTATTACATTCAAGTATTATTTTCTGCTTTGGCAACAATTGCTTCAACGGTTTCCTCAACCGTCATACCGTCGCAATCAATCGTGCAATCGGCATATTTTTCATAAAGCGGCAGGCGCTCGTTATACATATCAAGCAGGGTTTCGCCGTTTTTGAGCACGATGCCGCGCGTGGTTATATTATTAATACGCTCGCACATAGCATCATAGCTTAAATGCAGATAAATAATTCTGCCGAGGGCTTTGAGGCGCTTCATAGCAGGCTCGCTGTAAATTACCGAGCCGCCCGTTGCAATAACCGTGCCCTGAATTTCAAGGGAAAGGATTGCCGCCTCCTCAGCCGTTTCAAAATAATCAATGCCCTTTTGATTGATTATATCCTGCAGGCGCAGGCTTTCAAGATTTTGAAGTAGCAAATCCGTGTCAAAAAAATTTTTAAGCAGCGCCTTTGCCGCAAGCACACCGCAGGTGCTTTTGCCCGAGCCCGGCATTCCGATTAAAATAATGTTTTCTCTGTTCATATCAAACGCCGACCTTTTTGCAATAATCACTCATCGGGCATTCAGCGCATTTCGGCTTTCTTGCAGGGCAGATATCGCGCCCGAAAAGCACGATTCTGTGGCAGAAATCAGAGCTCTCCTCCGGCGGAAGAAGCTTTTTCAGCTCAAGCTCAATCTTCTTCGGGTCCTTTTCATTTACGAGCCCTATGCGGTTTGAAATGCGGATGCAATGGGTATCCACAACGACTGCGGGCTTGCCGTAAACATCGCCCACAATCAGATTTGCGGTTTTTCTGCCGACTCCGGGCAAGGTGGTTAAATCCTCAATATTATCGGGCACGACGCCGCCGAAATCCGAAAGGATTTTCTGCGCCATACCGATGATTGATTCCGCCTTTGCGCGATAGAAGCCGCAGGAATGTATGTAATTCTCAATATCCTTTATATCCGCGGCGGCATAATCCTCAATGGTTTTATACCTTGCAAACAGCGCGGGGGTGACGAGATTCACCCTTGCATCCGTGCACTGCGCGGAAAGGCGCGTTGCCACGAGAAGCTCAAACGCATTTCCCGCTTCAAGCGAGCAGATTGCATCCGGATATATTTCTTTTAAAATTTCAACTGCCTTTAAGGCTCTTTCTTTCTTAGTCATTCTTTATTTTATCCCAATAATTCTTAAATCCCTGCTCCGTTTTATTATCGCCGGGGGTATAATATTTTGCATTTTTGATTACATCGGGCAAATACTGCTGGGCAACCCAATGGTTTTCATATGAATGGGGATATTTATAAAACTGACCCTTAACAGCAGCATCCTCGCCGTCAAAATGCTTGTTCTGAAGCTGACGGGGTATCGGGCCGTAATTGCCGTTTTTTACGTCTGCAATCGCCCTGTCAATCGCGTCAGCGCCCGAATTGCTTTTCGGCGCAGAGGCAACCAAAATCACAGCGTCCGCAAGCGGTATTCTTGCCTCGGGCAGACCGACCATCAGCGCCGCGTCAACCGCTGCCTTGACGATTGGAATTATCTGCGGATAGGCAAGCCCAACGTCCTCGCACGCGCAGACCATCAGCCTGCGGCAGGCGGAGGGCAAATCCCCCGCTTCAATCAGCCTTGCAAGATAATGCAACGCCGCATTAACGTCCGAGCCGCGCAGGCTTTTCTGATAAGCGGAAATAATATCATAATGCTCATCGCCCTCACGGTCATATTTAACAGCGCTTTTCTGCGTTAATTCATCGGCATTTTCAAGGGTTACGAGCCTTTTGCCGTTTTCCTCTTTGGCGCAATAATAGCAATTTTCAACGCTGTTGAGCGCCTTACGAACATCGCCGCCGCAGCCCCTTGCAATCTTCTCCGCAACGCCCTGCTCAATATCGAGCTCTGCGCCGTTTTCCTTTGCAATGAAATCAAAGCCGCGCTCAACCGCAGGCACGATTTCCTGCCATTCAATTGACTTGAATTCAAACACCGTTGAACGGGAAAGGATTGCGGGATATATGTAAAAATAAGGATTTTCAGTTGTTGAGGCAATCAGCGTTATTGAGCCGTTTTCAATGAATTCAAGCAGGCTTTGCTGCTGGCGCTTATTGAAATACTGAATTTCATCAAGATAGAGCAGAATGCCGTTGGGGGCTTCAAAGGTGTCCAGCTCCGCAACGATATCCTTTATATCCTTGGTTGAGGCGGTAGTGCCGTTCAGGCGGCGCAACGCCCTTTTCGTTTTATTTGCGATGATTGAGGCAACGGTCGTTTTGCCGACTCCCGACGGTCCGTAAAATATTAAATTCGGGATATTTCCGCTCATAATCATCTGATATAGCGGCTTATCGGGGCTGAGCAAATGGCGCTGGCCGACAACGTCCTCAAGCTCCGTCGGCCTCATTCTTGCCGCTAAAGGATTATTCATAATTGTTCTCCTTAATCATATCTCTTTCAACCTTTGAAAAAGCGCAGCCGCAGAAATTCTGGCGGTATAAATCATACTGAGCGGAAAGCTCTATTGAGCGCTTATAGCCCTCTTTCTTTTTGAAATCCGAGGGCAACCATTTAACCCCGTATTTCTCTGCAAGCTCAAAGCCGATTTCATTAATCTTTTGGGCGTTTTTCAGCGGGCTGATTGAAAGCGTTGTGCAAAAATAATCAAAGCCCTCAGCGCTTGCATAAGCCGCAGTTTTTTCAAGCCGCAGGCGATAGCAGGCAAAGCAGCGCTCGCCGCCCTCGGGCAAAAGCTCCATACCCTCAACCGTATCCAGAAATTCGCCGTAATTATATTCGCCGTCAATCAGCTTAACGGGATGCTCAAACGGCATTGAATTAACGAGCCTTTTAAGCTCCGAAAACCTTTTTTTAAACTCGGATTCGGGCGAAATGTTCGGATTATAATAATAAACCGTTATATCAAAATATTTGTTTAAATACTCAAGACAGGCGCTTGAGCACGGCGCACAGCAGGCATGAAGCAAAAGAGAGGGCAGTTTCTGCTCTCTCTTGTTTTTTTCAATAATCTTTTCAGTTTCCTTTGAGTAGTTTATCTTATTCATAATTATTGCTTCCGGTATGAATTTTTCATATCTAAAAGCAGACAGATTTTGTGAAAGGCAAGGCTTTCGGAAAATTTTGTGAGGGCGCATACTTAGTGTATGTAACCGAGCAGAATTTACCGTATAACGCAGCATTTCGCAAAATATGCGCTGCTTAAGTCAAGTAGTTTTTAGGATTAATCCTTGTTCCGTCTGCGCGAATTTCAAAGTGGCAATGCGGTCCTGTTGAATTGCCGGTTGAGCCTGAGGAAGCAATCTGCTGTCCCTTATAAACCGTTTGCCCCGCTGAAACGAGGATTGATGAATTATGGGCATAAAGCGTTACGATTGTTCTGCCCTGAGAATCGGTGCCGTGATAAATCATAACGTAATAGCCATAGCTGTAATTAAGCCTTTTAACCGTGAGCACGACGCCCTTCTGCGCGGCAACGACCTTTGAGCCCGTGGGGCACGGGAAATCAATGCCGCCGTGATAAGAGCCGTTGCTGTAATTCGGGAAGCCCGCGGAAATCGTTGTGTGCCCCGGAACGGGATAGCACATACTGAGCACGGCGTCCGACCTGTTATAAACCTCAATATCAGAGGAGCTCTCACCCTCTGCTTCGTCGCGCGGCTTGGTTGTATATTCGGTGACCTGATCCGGAGTGATAATGCCCGCAATCAAATCGCTGATTTCCTTTTCAACCGCCTCGGTAATCTCCTTATCCTCATTTCTGAATTCGGTGTACATTCCGGTTTCGGCAGTCAGCTTTGCAAAAAGCTCGTCGCTTTCCGCTCTGTCCTGCGCAAGGATAACCTTCTTCTGCGCAATTTCCTCCTGCGTTTCGGTTAACACATCCTGCTTTGCCTTTTGGTCCTCCTGCTCAATAACAAGCTTTGAGCGGATTGCCTCAAGCTCGGCTTTCTTTACGTTCAAATCTGATTCCTGCTGCAGGATTGCCTCGGTCTGCTCCTGAATTGACTGCAGAAGCTCGGCATCGCTTTTTGAAACCGCTTTTATCATTTCATAGCGGGTTAAGAAGCCCGATAAATCCTTGCAGGTTAAGAGCGCGGTTATCAGATTAAAGCTGCCCGATATATATATTGCACGCATACGCACACAATACGCATCATACTTGGCGTTGAACCTTTCCGTTAATTCATCAAGGATTGCCTGAATACGGTCAACCTCCGCCTGAAGCGCATCAGCCTGCGTCTGATTTTCGTCTATATCCTTCTGAAGGATATCAATATCCTCCTGATAAGCAAGCACCTGGCTGTCAAGCACGGTTAACTGCTGATTGAGAACGGCGATTTTTGCATCAAGCGCGTTTATGTATTCCTCGGTAACCTTTGAGGCTTCCGAAAGAGAGGCAATCTTTTCCTCAGCAGCTTTTAAATCAGCCTCCAGCGCTTCCTTCTGGCTTTCAAGCTTCTGGCGCGCCTCTTCCCTTGCCTCCTCCTCCGAGAGGGTGGTTTCCTCCTCGGGGGGAAGCGTTGTGGTTTCCTGCTGCTGTTGCTGCTCGGCGGTTGTGCCCTCCTCCTCCGCGAAGGTGGTGAAGCCATAGCAAAGCATTGAGGTTGCAGCAATTGAAGCAGCCAGAACGCAGCAAATTATTTTATTAAGCTTTTTATGCATATCTGCCCGCCTCCTTTACTACGGCAAATACAATGCCGGATTTTTGCAATCGGCATAAGCCGAGGTTGGGGTTCGCACCTCAAAATGGCAATGCGGACCCGTTGAATTACCCGTTGAGCCCGAATAAGCAATGAGCTGACCCTTGGTAACGTAATCGCCTGCCGAAACAAGCCTTGTATTATTATGGGCATAAAGCGTATAAACCTTATCGCCCGAAGCCGTCGTTTTATCGTGCGCGATAACGATATATCTGCCGTAGCTGCGGTAAGTGCCGTCCTCATTTTTCAAATCGGCAGAAATGATAACCGTGCCCGATTCAGCCGCAACGACCTTTGAATTTGCAGGGCAGCTGAAATCAGCGCCGCTGTGCCCCGAATAGCCGTGGAACGCGCAGGTGATTTTGGTCTGCGACGGCACGGGATAGGTCAGGCTGATATAATTTGACTCTGCCTTTTGGGTTGTTGTGGTTGTTGTAGTCGTCGTGGTGGTTGTTGTATTATTTCCCCCGCCCTGCGTGGTTGAGGGCTTGGCGGTTGTTGTCGTAGTTGTAGTTGTCGTGGTGGTTGTGGTCGTAGGCTGAGAAGCATACTGCGCTGCAGCGCGTGCAATAGCATCGTCAATCTCAGCCATTGCAGCTTTATCCTCTTCAAGGTATTCGGTGTACATACCCGTTTCATCGTTAAGCTTCTTGAGCAGGGCGTTTGCCTGCTTCGTCTGCTCGGATATTTCCTGCTTTTTGGCATCAAGCGCTTTTTGCTTTTCCTCAAGCGCGGGGAGCGCCGCCTCCAATTCAGCCTGAGTTGCGGCAAGCTCTGCCTGAGTTGCGGCAAGCTTTTCGTTTTCCGCCGAAATCTGCTCCTTTGAAGCGGTTAACTGCGCCATTTCATCATCAATCTGGGCAAGCAGCTCGCCATCCTGCTTTGAAACGCGGCGAATCATCTCATAGCGCGTTAAAAGCTGGGAAATATCATCGCTGGTTAAAAGAAACGAAAGCACGTTGGTTTCGCCGCTGATATACATTGCGCGCAGGCGCTTGCAATAAAGCTGATATTTATCTGAGAAATCTGCTTCCTCTTTATTATATTCCTCGGTAAGGCGGGAAATCTCTGCCGTTGAGGCGGCAATTTCCTGCTCATTTTTCACCTGAGTGATTTCCAGATTTTCAATCTGCGCCTTATCCTTTGCAATTTCATTGTTAACAATTTCAAGCTGCTGCTGAAGATAAACGATTTTCTGATTTAAGGTATCAAGATATTCCTGTGTGCTTGTGGACTGCGCCGCAAGCTCATCAAGCTTATTCTGAGTTTCCTTGATTCTCTGCTCAAGCTGAGCCTTTTCCTGCTCATCGGTGAGCTGATTTTCAGCCGTGGCGCTGAACGAGCAGGTGGCAAAGAGAAAACAAGAAGCCAACAAAACGGCAAGCGCTTTTTTAAGCCCTGTTAACAGTTTCATTGACTTCACTTCCTTTAATATTCCTTAATGCTTAAAACATCTAAAGTATATTATACCAAATAAAAGTTAAATTAACAATATTAAATTGAATATTCTTTTCGAAAATTACAGATAGCTGAGCGGATTAACTCTGTTGCCGTTCAGGCGCACCTCGAAATGGCAGTGCGGACCCGTTGAATTGCCCGTTGAGCCCGAATAAGCGATAAGCTGACCCTTGGTTACGGTATCGCCAACTGAAACGAGCAGCGAGCTGTTGTGAGCATAAAGGGTTGAAAGCCCGTTGCCGTGGTCAATCAGAATATATTTGCCGTAGCTGTATGTAAGGCTCTTTGCAATAACAACCGTGCCCGAATCAGCTGCATGAACCTCAGTGCCCGTGGGGCAACGGAAATCAACGCCGCCGTGATAAGAGCCGTTGCTGTAATTCGGATAGCCTGCGGAAATCGTGCGCGAGCTTGTGGGATAAGCAAGCTGACCCGTGCCCTGAACGTAATTATCGCTGCCGGAATTACTCTTTGCTGCAGCAAGCGCAGCCTTGATTTCGGAATCAATCTGCTGCTGCTCTGCCTTACTTGCGGAAATAGTTTCCTGAATTTCAGCAGTCTGGCTATTGAGCTTTGCGATTGCCGCATTACATTCGGCAACCTGTGAATCAAGCTCTTTTCTTGAAGCCGTGATATCATCAATAGAAGCCTGAAGCTCTGCTTTCTGAGCATCAAGATTTTCCTTATCCTGCTGAAGCTCCTGCTTTTTAAGCTCAAGCTCATGGCGCTTTTCCTCAATCTCCTGCATCTTTTTCATCAGGGAATCAAGGGTTTCGCTATCCTGCTCTGAAACGCTTTTAACCATTTCAGCGCGGGTTAAAACGGCGCTCATATCGCCGCTTTCAAGCAGAATTTCAAGAGTTGTTACATTACCTGAAATATACATAGCGCGCAGGCGTTGGCAATACTGGCTGTAAACCTCGTCAAACTCTGCCTGCTTCTTATCTATTTCATTCTGAGCCTCTTCAATTTCAGCCTCTGTTTTTTCAATTTTTGCCTCAATGGCATTAATCTCTTTCTGAAGGGCTTCCTTTTCATCCTCAAGCTTATCAATCTTATCCTGAAGAAGGGAAACCTTTGCCATCAGGGCATCAACATATTCCTGAGTTTCCGCCTTTTCGGAATTAAGACTTTTGATTTTTGCCTCAGCCGCATCAATCTGCTGCTGGATTTTTTCCTTTTCCTTCTGCAGCTCGGAAGCAGATTTTGCCTCTGCCGCAAAGGAGGAACCCAGAACGAACATAACGCTGAGAGCAATACATATAATTCTTAAAAAGCCTTTTGATTTAAATTGCACTTATCTCACTACCTTCCTTATTAAGGTATCTGCCCATTGAAATCAAAGCGCCGCCTACGCCCGTTACGATACCGATTGCAACGAAAATGCCGAGCATCGGAAGTGCATAGCCGTCAAATTTGAGAGCCTCAAGGCTGAGCGAATTAAGCAGCTCGCTGAACTGCTTAACGGCAAACACATAAAAGCCCCATACAAGCCCGAGCGAAATTACGCCCGAAACTATGCCTAAAATCATTCCCTCTACCACGAAGGGCAACCGCACGAAGCTGTTGGTTGCGCCGACGGATTTCATAATTTGGATTTCAAGCTTTCTTGAATAAACGGTGAGCTTAATGGTGTTTGAAATGATGAAAACGGAAATTGCAAGCAGCACTGCGATAATGATTACCGAAATAACCTCAATGCCGTGGCGGATTGTTACAAGCTTCTTTGCAAGATCCTTATTTTCGCGAATCGTTTCAATATGGTTCATCTGACGGATCTGATCAATCGTGCCGTCAAATTGTGAAAGGTCTTCAACCGTTACTTTATAAGCATCGGGAAGCGGGATATCTGAGCTTATCTCAGTGAAGAATTCGCGCTGAGCCTCCTCCATGGTTGCAAGCTGCTCAGCCCACGCGTCCTCCTTGGCAATGAACTCAACCTCTTTGATATTATCAATACCCTTGAGCTGAGTGCCCATTGCGGTTATATCCGCATCCGCGGTGCCGTCCTCAATATAAACCATAACTACGTTTTCCTCTTCAATTCTGCTGAGAAGAGAATCTATATTCAGGAAAATCATTGAAGCGCAGCCGATGAGCACAAGGCAGCTCATAAGCACGCAGATTGAAGCAACGCTCATCATCCTGTTAGTCCAGGTGTTTCTGAAGCCCTCTTTCAGGAGGTATCTTAAACTTGACGCCGTCATTACTCATCACCTCCGTCTTCAAATTCATCAATCACTTCAAAGTCAGCCTCGGCGCTTTCATCTGCCGTTGCAGTATCCTCGCCCTCGCTGTCCTCATTTGCAAAATCCTCATCAATGGATTCAAAAATATCCTCAACGTCCTCGCCGAGCTTAACGTCCTCGTTAAAGAAAATCATTTCATTCTGATTTTCGGGAACGCTGGCGTCAAACTGAGCGTGAGTCGGGTCCGGAGTATCGGAAACGACCTCGCCGTTTTTGATAACGATAACCCTGCGCGGGAAGGCGCGAACCAAATCGTGCTCGTGCGTTACCATAATTACGGTGGTGCCGTTGTTATTAATCTTTGTGAGCATATCAACGATTTCGTGGCTCATCTCGGGGTCAACATTGCCCGTGGGCTCATCGGCAATAATCAGCTTGGGATTATTAACGAGCGCCCTTGCAAGGGAAACGCGCTGCTGCTCGCCGCCCGAAAGCTCGTTCGGCATTGAGCGCGCCTTGTGGGAAAGACCCACGAGCTGAAGAATATAGGGAACTCTTTTTCTGATATCCTTTTCCTTTGCGCCGATAACGCGCATTGCAAACGCAACGTTATCATAAACGCTCATCTTTGAGATAAGGCGGAAATCCTGGAAAACGATGCCCATCGTTCTTCTGTAATACGGAATCTGCTTTTTCTTAATTGTATCCGAGGAATAATCGCCGACGATTACGGTGCCCTCGGTTGGCTTTTCCTCGTGCATAATGAGCTTCAGGAAGGTGGATTTACCCGCGCCTGAAGCGCCGACAACGAAAACGAACTCGCCATCCTCAATTTTGATGTTAACATTTTTGAGGGCGGTGGTGTTTAGATTATTGCCGTCATAAATCTTCGTAACATCACGAAATTCAATCATGATTCTTTACCTCTTGCCTTTAGATTTCAACAATGCCTTTTTGCACATTCGCAGATTGGGGCATTTTAAAATGCTTATTATTAATCTATATAATAACTCATATAACCGCATAAATCAAGTTTTTGATGTTATTTTTTTGTAAATAATGTTACAAATTTGTAAAAAGAAAAGCGGCAACACTTTATTAGTGTTGCCGAAAATTTCCAATCTATTAATACTTAACGGGGCTTGATTCGAGATACTTATTAACCATAAGCGCAACCTTGAAGATGATTGCGTCATCAAATTCTCTTAAATCAAGGCCTGTGATTTTCTTGATTTTCTCAAGGCGGTAAACGAGCGTGTTTCTGTGAACGAAGAGCTTGCGGCTCGTTTCCGATACGTTAAGATTATTTTCAAAGAACTTCTGGATTGTGAACAGAGTTTCCTGATCAAGCGAATCGATTGAGCCCTGCTTGAACACCTCTTTGAGATACATTTCGCAAAGGGTTGTGGGCAGCTGATAAATCAGGCGGGCAATGCCGAGATTTTCATAGCTTGCGATATTCTGCTCCGTGTCAAACACCTTGCCGACCTCAAGCGAAACCTGAGCCTCCTTGAAGGAGCGCGCCAAATCCTTAACGCCCGTTACGCAGGTGCCGATGCCGACAACGGCTTTGCAGTAAAATTCGGTTGAAAGCGTGTCACAAATTGAGCGGGCAAGCTTTTCCAAATCCTTCATCTCAACATTTGAGCGAACCTCTTTGATAAGGGCGATATCGCTTTCGTTGATGTTTATAACAAAATCCTTTGTTTTATCGGGGAAGAAATTCTGAATAACGTCATAAACCGAAACATCCGTCTTCTGCGGAACGCGGATGATGAAAACGACCCTCGTTGCATCGTTATTAAAATGAAGCTCGCGGCTTTTGATATAAATATCGCCGGGAAGAATATTATTAAGAATAACGTTTTTAACGAAATTTGAGCGGTCAAACTTCTCATCGTTATTCTGCTTAATCTGCGAAAAAGCAACGGCGATAATATCCGAATAATGCTTGCTTAAATCATCGGTACCGTCAACAAAAACGGCGTATTCGGGATGAAGCGCGCTGCCGAAAGCCTTATAGGTGCAGCCGTCAACGCAGGTTTGAAGCCCTGAGAAAACGCCCGCGGAAACAACGCCCTTGCGGATTTCGCCAATCTGCCCAAGCTCTGAACAGGCAATAACGGAGCCGCTTTCATCAACAACGCCGATATTGCGGTCAATAGCATCCCTCATCTGATTTACGATGCCCTGAAATAATCTGTTAGGCATAATATGCCCTCCCCTCAACAACAAAAAGAACTAAATTTATACAAAAGATAAACTAATCTCTTGTTGATATTATACAAGGGCGTTAAACAATTTGCAAGCATTTTAACTAAGTTTTTTATATTTTTTTGTTTAACTTGCATAAATAGTTGAAATGCCGCAGTCTGACCACAATATATAGTGTTCATCGCTGCGGCTTCGTTATTTTTTTCACAAAAAACCTTGTCAGTTTTGCTCAATTATCAGTGCTAATTCGTCATTTTTAATAAATCTGCACTCCCCTTCGGCAAGTGAAGCATCAAGCTCAAGGGCGCCCATTTTTGTTCGTTTCAGCTCAAGCACCTTAATTCCGCGCGCGGCGAACATTCTTTTAACCTGATGATACATTCCCTGAGAGATAACCGCCTGCGCGATTTTGCAATCCTCGCTGACGGGCATTAGCTGCGCCGGCAGGCAGCGTTCCTCCCCTAATTCAATTCCCGACTCAAAGGCTGCAATATCCTCGGGCTGAACGGGCTTGTCCAGCACAGCAAGATAAGTTTTTTCAATATGCTTTTTCGGGCTTAAAATATTGTGGGCAAATTCGCCGTCATCGGTTATGAGCATAAAGCCCGTTGTATCCTTATCAAGCCTACCCGCGGGGAAAAGTCCGCGGCGCACAAACTCGGGCGGCAGAATATCCAGCACGGTTTTTTCGCCCGTTTTGCTGCCGTCCGTTGATGAAATTACGCCCTTCGGCTTATTCATCATTATATATACATATCTATTATATTCAATTTCCCTGCCGCTGACGGTCAGCCTGTCCGCCTGCAAATCCGCCTTTTCATCCGCGGATTTTACGGGCACGCCGTTTTTCTGCACCTGCTTTTGCTTAATCAGCGACTTTGCCTCGCTTCTCGTAACATTTAAAGCGGAGGCGATTATTTTATCAATTCTTTCCATAAAGCTATTTCTTTAATCCCTGCATAAAGCCGTTCTCCGCGGAGGTGGAGCAGACATCGCCGCCGATAAGCTCCCCGTTAAAAACGAGCAGATTTGCAAGGATATAATCCTCATTTTCAAAGCCGGGATAATTGAGCACGTTATAGGTGAAAACCGAAACGGTTTCGCCCTTATAATCTGCCAAATCAAAGCCCTGCGCTTTTTGAATATCATTATATTTTGCGTAGGTTTCATTAAACTCCATCGGAATTTTAACCTGCTTTTCCTCATAATCGGCGGCAATCTGCCAACCGAGGGAGCTTAAATAATCCGCCCTTTCCTGCTCAGAGGCAAGCATAACGCTGCCCGAGGTTTGCCTGCTGCCCTCAACGTGGTTTGAAAAGAAGGTTACGGCGATAACGACAACGCCCGTGGCAATCAGAATTAAACCGAATATCGTTTTGGGCTTTAATCTTAAGGTAAACATTTTCATAAAATCACCTGAACATAAAGTATTACAGATAATCTTATGCGCCTGCTTTACAAAATATAATCCTTAATCTGATTTAAAAATGAGATTTCGGCAATCGCTTCAACCTCTATACCGTTCTCTCTATATTCCTGCGAAAATACCACGCCGTTTTCGTGCAGCGAATTTATTATCCCGCCCTGCGAAAACGGAACGAGCAGGCGCACCCTGCGCCGCGTCTGCGGCAGTGCGTCGTCAATCTTTTTGAGCAGCGCGTCAAGCCCGAGCCCCGTTTTTGCACTGATGTGCACGTTGTTTCCGATCAGCGGGAAATCAAGCACGCCGGGCACCAAATCGCATTTATTGAGCACGTTTATAATCGGCTTACCGTCGCACCCGAGGGAGGAGAGCAAATCGTTCGTAATCTTTATATGCTCCGCACATTCGGGGCTTGAAGCATCGCAGACATTAAGAATAACGTCCGCCCACAGCGCCTCCTCAAGCGTTGAGCGAAAAGCGTCAACGAGCTGATGGGGCAGTCTGCGCACAAGCCCAACCGTATCGACGAGCATAATCTGCCTGCCGCTCGGAAGAGAAAGCTTTCTCGCAGTCGGGTCAAGCGTTGCAAAAAGCTTGTCCTCCTCAAGCACGCCCGCGCTCGTCAGCCTGTTCATAAGCGTGGATTTGCCGACGTTTGTGTAACCGACTATTGCAACGCATTCCGCGCCGTTTTTCTCCCTGCGCTTATGCATTGCAAGGCGGCGCGCCTTTATCTTTTCAAGGCTTTCGTTCAGATACTGAATTCTGCGGCGGATGTGGCGCTTATCGGTTTCAAGCTTGGTTTCGCCGGGTCCCCTCGTGCCGATACCGCCGCCGAGCCTCGAAAGGCTTGCGCCCTTGCCCGTAAGCCTTGGCAACGAATACTGAAGCTGCGCCAGCTCAACCTGAATTTTACCCTCTGCCGACCTTGCACGCTGAGCAAAAATATCAAGGATCAGCGTCGTGCGGTCTATCACGCGCACGTCCGTTACGTCCTCAATATTGCGCACCTGAACGGGGGTGAGCTCGCCATCCGCAATAATAACGTCTATTTCGTTATTTTCGCAGAACTGCTTTATCTCGGCAAGCCTGCCGCTGCCGACGTAGGTTGCGGCAACGACGCTGTCGCGCTTCTGGATAAGCATTCCCTCAACCTCGGCGCCCGCGGTTTTTGCAAGCTCTGCAAGCTCGTCAAGCGAAAGCTCGGCGTTGAATTCACCCGTATCAACCGAAATCAGCAGCGCCTTTTCGGGAGCGTTTTCATCATTCAATTTTTCTGTTTCAAATAATTCACTCATATTTTAAAGAAGCGGGCGGATAATATCCGCCCCTGCGCTTTTTAATCTGTAAGCTATCTTTCAACTATTGCCTGCAGCACCTTGTTTGCCATCGGTCCCGCGGTTTTGGAGCCCGAATTACCCTTTTCCGCAATAACTACGAAGGCATAGGGATTTTCGGGATCGTCCATAAAGCCGACGAACCAGGCGGTGTTATGCGCGTCCACATCGTCAATCTGAGCCGTGCCGGATTTTGCGCAGAGATTTAAGCCCTTATAATTACCGTCGCCGTACTGAACCTCAACGTTATTTCGCATAAGGGTTTTCATCTGCGAGGCGATATCCGCGCTCATAAGCTGAGTGCTGCCCTGCTTGAAATCAATGCCGAGCGTTTGCCCCGCCTTATCCGAAAAGCCCTGAACGAGATTGAAATCAACCGCACTGCCGTCGTTTGCAATTGCGCACATCAGGCGAAGCATTGCTGCAGGAGAAACGAGAGTGTCGCCCTGGCCGATACCCGTCCAGCCGACGGTTGCGGCAGGCTCGCCGCCCTCAAGATAAAATCTGCCCTTTGAGGATTTGATATTATCATCAAAAACGACCCTTGAGGTTAAGCCGAGCTCATCAACCGTTTTTGCAAGATTTGCGCCGCCGAGCTCAATTGCAATTTCCGCATAAGCGGAGTTGCAGCTTTTTGCAAGCGCTGTTTCAAAATTAACATTGCCGTGGGAGGCGTTACATATAATATTATCCTCCTCAACATCGTCAACCTCAAGCACCTTGTCGCAATCCCAGCTGCGGTTATAAATATCGCTGCCGATATTTTCAAGCGCGCATATTGAGGTAACCAGTTTAAAGGTTGAGCCCGGGGTATATAATCCCGTTAAAAAGCGGTTGATATAAACGCCCTCGTATTTTTCATTGGTTTCCAAATCGGAGGGAACCTTGTTAACGTCATAGCTCGGCGTTGAAACCATACAAACGATATCGCCCGTTTTATAATTTGCAACCGCAATCGTGCCCTTATAATCGCCGAGGGCGTTATAGGCAACCTTATTAATATCGCTGTCAATCGTGAGGGTTAAATCGTTTCCGCTGCCGTAACGCTCAATCGAATATACGCCGGTGAAAACGTTATAGCCCACGAGCTGGGATTTGAATGCGGACTGGGCGCCGTTTGAAATAAAGCCCTTCGGGTCACCCACTGCGTGCAGGGTTGAAAGGCGAACGGTTTTATCCTCGTTATAAACCCTTTCGCCGTCCTCCGTTTTTGAGAGAACGACTCCGTTAACGTCCTTAACGTCGCCCGCAGCGATAAGCTGCCCGTTGCTGTAAACGTGGTGATTATACGGCTTCATAACCCAGCTTGAGCCGTCCGTTACAAGGCTGTAGGTTAAAAAGCCGAGACCGATAAGGAAAAGCGCGCATAAAATCCAGAGGAAAATTCCTCTCTTCGTAATCATTTTCATTTCTTATCCGCACCCCCTTTTTTCATTCCGCCGAGGTAATTATAGGTGCGCACGTCCGAAGCCTTAATAAAGGCAAGCACGCCCCAGCAGCAAAGCATTGAGGAGCCGCCCTGGCTTATAAAGGGCAGGGTTACGCCCGTTAGCGGAAGAACATCCGTTATGCCGAAGATATTGAGCGAGGTCTGGAAAAGCAGCATACCCGCGCCCGCAACCGCGGCAATTGAATAAAAGGTTGAGCGCGCCGCGATGGAATTAACGAGCGCAGAAACGGCGATTGCAACGAAGGAAAGCACCGTCACGCAGGCAAATATGAAGCCCCATTCCTCGCAGATTACGCCGAAAATCAAATCGCTCGTTGAATAAGCGACGTAGCGGGTGTTACCGTTTCCGATGCCGAGCCCGAGAAGCCCGCCCGAGGCTAAGCCGACGAGCGTTCTGGTCTGCTGCCAGCCGCTTGTGTTATAATAATCCGCTTCCCAGATATGGCGGTAAACCGAAAAGCGCGCTGTTACATAGGATTTATACTTAATAACAATTCCCGCGCCGAGAACGGCGGAGGCAATTGCAAGAATAATAGTTTTAATATCGCCCGAAACCATGAAAGCAATAATTAAAAAGGTGATGAAAAACACCAGCGCCGTGCCGAAATCTTTAATTAAAATCAACGTGCCCACGCAGGCAACGGCAAAGCCGATGAAGGCAAAGATGTTTTTACTTGTCTGAATTTTTTCAAGCGTTGCAGCACCCACAAAGATGAACGCCACCTTAACAAATTCGCTTGGCTGAATGGAAATGCCGCCGATTTCAATCCAGTTTCTTGCGCCGTTGATTGCCTTTGCAATAACAAGATTAACAACAAGTAGCCCCACCGCCGCAATTGCAACGGGCAGACGCAGCTTCATACACAAATCCACATTGCCGAGCAGGAACACGAGCACTGTGAAAACGATTATGCCCGCAATAACCATAAAGCACTGCTTAAATGCGGACTCCGCATTAACGGAGCCGATGGTTGCAAGCCCGACGGAGGAAAGGAAAAACGCGATAAATTCAAGCTCAAAATTGCGCCTGTGCAGCGCCGCGTAGAACGCAACGACGTAAACCCATTCAGCCGCAATGAGCATTAGCATTGCAAGAAACGCCTTTGCCTGAAAGCCCTCCTCCCCTGTCGAGGCAGAAATAAAGCCGACAATTAATTCAAAAAGTGAAAGAAAAATCAGCATTGCAAAATTGTTTATAGGCTTGATTTTGGGAAGCCTTTGCTTTTTAGCGCTCATTTTTCTCACCTCACTTTTCGTAGAATATGAACACTCTGTCGCCGAACGTAATCGTGTCCTCATCAAAAATCAGACGGGTCTGATTAATATATCTGCCGTTAAGCTTCGTGCCGTTGTGCGAATCTAAATCCGCAAGCGCAAAGCCGCGAGTTGTTTTATAAATTCTGGCGTGCTCAGAGGAAATTTTATCGGACATTATTCTTATATCGCAATTCTCTCCCCTGCCGATGAGCACGTCGTTTTTACGTAAATAAACAGGCTTACGGGTTGCGGCATCCACCAAAACGGCATAGGCAATCTTGCCGCCCGCAGGCTGTGCGCCCTGAGCAGAACGCCTGATTTGCTTTTTAGTTGCGGCGGAAATCGCCTCTGCACATTCAAATTTGAATTTTGCAGCGCCGATGCCGATAACGTCGCCATCCTCAATAACAGCTTTGCCCTCAATCTGCTGTCCGTTAACAAAAACGCCCGTGCGCGAAAACGTATCCGTAACCAGCCAATCGCTGCGCTTTTTTGCAATAACGGCGTGAAAGCGGGCTACGCCCGTTTCATCAAGCGAAATATCATTTGATTTTGATTTGCCGATTGAGGTTTCCCAATGATTAATCTCAATCAGCTCTCCGCTTCCCACCTTGCGAAGCTGAGCCATTTTGTGCACGCG
>CAJOJV010000021.1 GCA_905234995.1 uncultured Eubacterium sp.
TAACACGGAATAACAAAACTGATTTTTTTTAAATAATTATAACTCATTTTTATCATCGACTTTCATAAACAATCGGTTTTCTAACATTTCTTCTTTATAATCGTTTAAATATGAAATATAGTCATATTTAGGCATGTATCCTAATTCGATTTTTGCATTATCAATATTCATCACGAAATCATCACAATCTATTTTTTTAGGGCAGTTAATAATCTTTGAAGGATTATTCTTAGGTGAAAAAACGTTGATTATTCCCTCAATCTGCTCAAGCATAGTTGTTTTTTTACCTGTTCCTGCGTTATAGATACCGCCATTTAATTCAACAAACAATGCCTTAAAAATCATTTGACATAAATCTTTTACATATATAATATCTTTTCCTAAAGACGGATTTCCCCACAACTCTATATCAAGTGACTTAATTGCTCTGTCAATTAAATATCTGTACGAAATATACTTTTTTTCACCATTCACGTAATAATACTTTTCTGGAGAATACAAATAAATATTGGGTAAACGAAAAATAAAGTTTTTAATGCCATAGTTTTGATGATAGCACTCGATTAAGTCTACAGCCGCAGACTTTGTTGCTGTATATATCGCATGATCCCCATAATAGATTGGTTTTCTTAACCAATTTGGCTCAAGCGGTATTCCGTCTTTCAGATATCCGTTTAAATCCGCCCAAGTCTGCATATAAATTATTCTATCCGCATTAGCTTTGACACAGTATTCCAAAACATTAAGCGTTCCCGTTACATTTACATCTATATAATGCTGCGGATTGCCGGTGTAATATGCAGGCAAAATTCCTGCAAAATCAACAACGGCAAAAACATCTTCTAATGGCAGATTATTAAAATCTTCTTTTTTGGTTATATCAAGTTTAAAATATTTACCGGAATAAAAGCTATACGGATAATAGTTTTTTGTTCCTGTAGCAATTATCTCATATTTCTCAAAATCCAAAAAAGTATTAAGATAATCAATAAAATAGACACCCAGATTTCCCGCAGCGCCAATGACAATTATTTTCTTTTTTGTATACATATATAGTAACCTGCCCTTGTTGAACTGTCAGTAGCTTTTCCGATAATATCATAGTTTATTTCACTGACCGAATAAACCAAATCCGGAAAATCATTCAGCGTATCATTCATCTTTGCAATATCTTCATTATCAAACAGGAAGTAAATACTTGCGCTGTTGTTAATATCACATATAGGTTCAATACCGGCTCCGACCGCAACATCAATAACCATTTTGGTGAAGTCATTGCCCGTTGAAAGATAAACCAAATCAGAGCCAATGCAATCTCCGCCCATTCGAGCGCCTATTTCTATAATGCGAATGTTGCCGCTCTTGTCAATTTTAAACTCCGAATGTCCCGCACTGTTTTCGATATGTAACGCCGTAAGCGCTTTAAAAACAATGCCTTTGGCTTCATTAATTATTTCTTCACTCAGACCTGACGGTTCCTCGTGTCCTGTTTCAATAAAGTGAGGCGCGCCCGTTGTGTATTTCTTAGTTGTTGCAAGATAGTGATGAATTCCGTTTTGCGTAATTGTTTCCATACTGTATTCATCGCCGTCAATAAATTCTTCTATTATTGCAGCCTTTTCAAACGAAACCTCACAGGCGGCTGCTACTGCCTCTTCAATACCGGCAATGGTTTCAAGCATCGTCACGCATCTGCTTCCCGATCTATCAGTTGGCTTAACAATAATCGGAAATCTAAAATTCTTTATAATTTCACTATTAAATTCATTATCAACTTTCACAAATTTTGGACAATCAATACCCGCATCGGTTAAAGCTCTACGCATTTCGTACTTATTGGTTTGTATGGAACTATACATAGTTTGATTGCAAGGTAAACCAAGTTTTTCGGCTACATAATTAACAGTTATTACCGCCAAATCAGAAGCTATTGAGCAAACGCCAACCGGCTTAATTTTTTTACAGATTTCAAGAATTTTTTCTTTTTCAACAATGTTTATCGGATAGAAGTAATCCGCAGTTTCTTTTCCGACTGCTCCGTCTTCCCATGCAAAAACATGAGTTTCATATCCTAATTCTTTTGCTTTTAATATTAGTCTGTTCTGAAATTCATTTGCGCCGATTATTGCAAGTTTTTTCATATTATTATCCAACACTGTAAAATTCAAAAATTGCTGCAGAAATCAGTTCGATATCTGCATTTGGGAGGCCGTAATACATCGGAAGGCGGAGAAGACGCTCGCTTTCCTTGGTTGTGTATTTATCCTCGCCGTTGAATCTGCCGAACCTCTGCCCTGCTGCGGATGAATGAAGCGGAACGTAATGGAAAACCGCGCCGATTCCCCTTTCTTTTAAGAAAGAAATCAGTTTCTGGCGTTCTTCCAAATCGCGCGCTTTTATGTAAAACATATGCCCGTTATGAGAACAGCCCTCGGGTATAAACGGAAGCTCAATAATGCCCTTATCCGCAAGCGGCTTTAATAGCTCATAATAATAATTCCAGGAAGCGAGGCGGTTTTCATTAATAACCTCAGGGTTTTCAATCTGAGCGTACAGATACGCGCAGTTAAGCTCGCTCGGCAAATAGGATGAACCCACGTCAACCCAGGAATACTTATCAATTTCTCCCCTGAAAAACTTACTGCGGTTAGTGCCTTTTTCCCTGATGATCTCGGCGCGTTCAATAAAGCTTTCATCTTTGAGAACGATTGCTCCGCCCTCGCCCATACTGTAATTCTTTGTTTCGTGAAAGCTGAAGCAGCCGAAATTTCCTATTGAACCGAGCGCCCTGCCCTTATAGCTCGCCATTACGCCCTGCGCGGCATCCTCAATTACAATAAGATTATGCTTCTTTGCAATGCCGCATATCGTATCCATCTCGCAGGCAACGCCCGCATAATGAACGGGCACGATTGCTTTCGTTTTATCGGTTATCGCGGATTCAATCAGGCTTTCGTCAATATTCATAGTATCCGGTCTGATATCAACAAAAACGATTTTCGCACTCCTTAATACGAACGCATTTGCCGTTGAAACGAAGGTATAGGACGGCATAATAACCTCGTCGCCGGGCTGAATGTCGGCAAGCAGCGCCGCCATTTCAAGCGCGGAGGTGCCCGAGGTAGTTAAAAGCACTCTTGGCGCGTCCGTCATTTTTTCCAATTTGGCGCTGCACTTACGGGTAAATTCCCCGTCGCCGCTGATTTTTCTGACGGCTATTGCCTGAGACAAATATTCCTTTTCCTTGCCGATAAACGGCGGCACGTTAAACGGGATTGACATAATTAATTATCCTTTATTCCAAATAAAAATCATAAACCGTAAAATATTCAAGCTCTGCAACCGTTGAATAGCTAACCGTCCGTCCGGGAAAATACCATTTTTCCAGATAGGCTTTCATCGGAGGCGCATAATGGGCATGCTTCGGCATATCAAGATCCGGAAATAAAACGTTTTCATTTACCAGATTTGTATACATATTATCCGTGCCCAGAATCTTACGGCAGTTTTCATCATCAAACGGCAATCTGTAATACACGCAGCTAAAGAGCTTATAATTAAGATCCGGATTAATTGCTTTAACGTAATAACTGTTTGGCAAATCCATGTTTCCGTCAAATAAATCTGCGGACAGGTTAAGCTCAAATTTCTTATCCGAATTCGATTCATCACAAACGTATTCATTCAATTCAACGGTGTATTTATTATCAATTACCGGCAACGGATCCTCAATAAAAAACGTTACTGCAGGAATAACCATATAAGAAATCAATACCGCTGTAACGCCAATCAATTTTAAGCTCTTGTTAGGCTTAAGCTTCTGAATATTATTTCTAACATATTCTTTATCAAATGAAAAAAGCAAATAAACCGTTGAAGGCATCCATATAGGATAAACCGCTCTTAACGGAGTTCTTCCGTAATAGCTCAAATACATATTCAGAGCAAACACCGTTAACAGCAGCGCGACAGGAATAAGCATCCTGCCGTTTTTGTTTACAAGCACAAAGGCAAGAAGCGCCGCAAAAAACGCTATTGCTAAAACGGCTTTTTTGTTGAATTCGGAGAAATCATCAATTGCTGAGGTTGCCATATCCGAAAGCACGGTTTTTATGGTTCTGTTTTCCGCATTATACTTTTCCTTAATGGCATTAATGGCTTTAAGGTTTTCCAAAGAAAACGCACCTTCATCATCCATAAAACCTAAAAACAGCATTCTCAAATCGTTTGCATCAATGCCTATTGCATCATAATCCGCCTTTGCTTCATCATAGCTTGGTATATCATAATCCCACACAGCAGAGCGCACCGAGGTATATTCGCAATAATACTCTAATTCGGGAGTGGAGGTATTTATGGCTTTTGACGCATAGTTTAAACCGAAGCACAGCACGGTTGAAGCTATTACTGCAAGAATAAGATTTAATGATAAAATGCTTTTTGCTGCTTTAAACAGATTATCAAACGATCTTCTGCTTTCAAAATAATCAGTTGCCGCTAATGAAACATAGTAAACCGCGGCAATAGCCGTTACAGCCTTAAAGCCGTCAAAGCGATACATTGCACCCATAATGACCAGGAGCAAGCCGACTGCATAGCCTTTAACCCAATGCTTTTCCTTTGAATAATAAATCAGATAAAGATAGCCCACCAGGCAAAGATATACGGACAATCTTGTGAAGGAAATAATATAAAGCTGACTTATGATGTAAACAGAAAAAATTAAGCCTAATGCAAAAAAAGCAGTTTTCTTTGAGTTTGCGTATTTCTTTCTGAATATATCAATCAGAGCAAAAGTTGCAAGCAGCACAAAGAACAGATGAATAAGAACGTAAGCATTATGCGGATAAATCAAATCCTGAATAAAGCCGATTGCCCTTACCAGAAAATAATTCATAAAAATCATATTGTAGCAGCCGCCTGCAATATAATCCGCAAAATTGCAATCATCATTATTTTCATAATAGGGATAAAGCAAAAGCCTTGCCAAAGCAAATGCCGCAACAAAGGCAAGCAGCACGAGGGGCTTTTTGTTTTTTATTTCGGAAAGCTTTTTCAGCATTATTAATTGCCGCCTTTAAATAATATATAACTTATTTTACAATTTTTTAGGACTGTTGTCAACAAACGAAAAGCCCCGCCCTGCAGTTTAGCAAGGCGGGGATGGTTTTAATTAAATTTGAATTCACCGTCGGCATAATCAACGGTGCATTTTGAGCCGGGATTTATTTTTCCCTCAAGGATTAATTCCGAAAGCGGATCCTCAATCCTTTGCTGAATAGCGCGGCGCAGCGGCCTTGCGCCATAGACCTTATCAAAGCCGGCGTCTGCAATTGCCGTGATTGCCATATCCGTGAAATCAAGCTCGATTTCCATATCCTTTAATCTCTTTTGCAGAGTTTTAAGCATACGGCGTGCAATTTCCTTAATATCATCCTTTTCAAGCTGATTGAAAACAATGATTTCATCAACCCTGTTAAGAAATTCGGGCTTAAAGGTGCGCTTCAAATCCTGCATTACGAGCTCTTCAATGCTCTTGCTTTCATCGGTATCATCACCGAAGCCGAGCGCCTTTTTGCCGTCAACAATCTTTGACGCGCCTACGTTTGACGTCATAATGATGATTGAGTTTTTGAAGGAAACCTTGCGACCCTGCGAATCCGTAAGCACACCGTCCTCCAGAATCTGGAGCAGCATATTGAATACGTCGGGGTGAGCCTTTTCAATCTCGTCAAAGAGCACAACCGAATACGGCTTACGGCGGATTTTCTCCGTGAGCTGACCGCCGTCGTCATAACCGACATAGCCGGGTGGCGAGCCGATGAGCTTTGATACGGTATGCTTTTCCATATATTCGCTCATATCAAGCTTGATGATGGCATCCTCGTTTCCGAACATTGCCTCTGCAAGCGCCTTACAAAGCTCTGTTTTACCGACACCCGTGGGTCCGAGGAAAATAAACGAGCCAAGCGGTCTTGCGGGATTTTTGATACCAACTCTGCCGCGCCTGATTGCGCGTGCGATTGATGAAACCGCTTTATCCTGACCGACTATTCTCTCGTGCAAAATCTGCTCCATATTAAGAAGCTTTTCGGATTCCTCTTTTGTGAGCTGAGTTACGGGAATTCCCGACCAAGCGGAAACGACGTTTGCAATATCCTCCGTGCTGATTTCCATAACCTCGCGTGTTGAGGAATTCTTCCATTTTTCCTTTTCCTCGCTGAGCAGGGTTCTGAGCTGCTGCTCCTTATCACGCAGCTTAGCTGCATTTTCATAATCCTGCGAATGAACTGCAGATTCCTTTTCCTGCTCAAGGCGCTTGATTTCGCGCTCCATCTCTTTGAGATTCGGAGGCGCTGTGAAAGCCTTAAGCCTTACTCTGGAGGCAGCCTCGTCAATAAGGTCTATTGCCTTATCCGGCAGGAAGCGGTCTGCAATATAGCGAGAACTCATTTTAACCGCGGAATCAATTGCCTCATCAGTGATTTTAACCTTGTGGTGAGCCTCGTATTTATCGCGAAGCCCCTTTAAAATCTCAACTGTTTCCTCCTCAGTCGGCTCGCCTACGAGAACGCTCTGGAAACGGCGCTCAAGCGCTGCATCCTTTTCAATATTCTTTCTGTACTCATCAATCGTGGTTGCGCCGATCACCTGAATCTCGCCTCTTGCAAGCGAGGGCTTAAGAATATTTGCCGCATCAACGGCACCCTCAGCCGCGCCTGCGCCCATAATTGTGTGCACCTCATCAATGAAGAGGATAACGTTTTTTGCAGCCTTAACCTCGTCCATCGCTTTTTTAATTCGCTCCTCAAAATCGCCGCGGTACTTCGTGCCCGCAACCATTGAGGTTAAATCAAGGGCAACAATTTTTTTGCCCTCAAGAAGCTCCGGCACCTCGCCCTTAACGATTTTAAGCGCGAGCCCCTCTGCGATTGCAGTTTTGCCTACGCCGGGCTCACCGATTAAGCAGGGGTTATTCTTCGTGCGGCGGGAAAGAATCTGAATTACTCTTTCAATTTCCTTATCCCTGCCGATAACGGGGTCAATTTTGCCGTCCCTTGCCTCCTCGGTTAAATCCTTGCCGAATTCGTCAAGGGTTGGGGTGCTGCTTTTTCCCTTTTTGGCAGAGCCCTTGCCGCCCCTGCCCTGCGCGCCCTCGCGGCTTAAATCCGTGATGAGCTCCTGCAACGCCTGCTCCTCATCAACGCCGAGGGAATTTAGCAGCTTTACTGCAGTTGAATCCGAATCTTTAAGAAGAGCAAGAATTAAATGCTCCGTGCCTACGAAGGAATTACGCATTCCCCTTGCAATCTGAAAGCCCATTTCGATTATGCGCTTTGCATTCGGTGTAAATTCATCGGGCGAAAGCCTCGTGGGGCTGCCAACGCCGATTTGCTCGCGGATGAGGGAATCCACCTCGTCAAAATCCGCGCCTTTATCTGCAAGCAGCTGAGCGCCGACGCCGCTGCCCTCCTGAAGAAGCCCGAGCAGGATATGCTCCGAGCCGATATAATTATGTCCGTAATTCTCTGCAGCCTTGATTGCTGCGTTTAATGCTTCGTTTGCCTTTTGTGTGAAATTGCTGAACTTATACATTGCAATCACCTCTTTCGGTAATTTTAGTATTACAGCTTAGCTCTCACAATCTCTGCACGGAGCTTTGGTGCAAGCTCCGGAGTTTCCTCGCTTTCCGAATCGGAAAGCACCGTGCCGTCTGCCAGATTGTGAATGAGCCAGCCGATTGTGTTTACCTCGGTTTCAAAGAAGCCGAGAGCAACGCCGAGGCGCACGTCGGATATGAGCGAAATGAATTCCGCAAAGCCGAGCTTGCGTGCCATCTTAAGAGTGCCCATACTGCGATAAAGCCTATCCTCCCAGCGTTCGCTGTTTTTCATAGTTTCTCTTAAATTGCGCTCCTGAAGAATAATCTGCGCTGCAACGGAATTAATATTTTCAATTGCAGCCGCTTCGGTTATTCCGAGGGAAAGCTGATTGGTTAATACGTAAAAAGCGCCGTTTTCCTTATACATCGGGCGCAGCGAAAGCCCGAGCTTGCCGACCATTGAGGCAAGCCTGCCGATGCCGCCGTTTTCTTTTATTGCAGGAAGATGAAGCCCTATTGAAGCCTTCATTCCCGTGCCGATATTCATAGGACTTGCGGTTAAAAAGCCGAGCCTTTCATCAAACGCAATCGAAAGATTTTCGATAAAAACATCGTCAATTCTGTTTGCCTTTTCATAAGCCGATTTCAAATCAAGCCCGGGGGCAAAGGAAATGATTTTGATATGGTCCTCCTCACAAAGCATAACAGATGAGCTTTCATCTGCGGAAAAAAGGAACGCGCCTTTTTCCCTTGCAAAATCAGGACTGATTGCCTGCTTTTCCGCATAAGAAATAGCCTTGATATCCGAGGCTGAGCTTAAATCAATCAGGTTAAACTCACCTGCAAGAGGTGAATTTTTAACGGTTGCAAAAAGCTTTTTAACCGTACTTCTTCTGACCTCGGGGCTCATTTTGCTTTTGAACGGAGTATCCTTTAAATTCCTTGCAAGGCGTATTTTTGAAAACAGAACAACGTCATTATCGGATCCGCCGCAATTATACCAACTACTCATTTTTAACCCTCCTGTGAGATTTCTTTGATTTTATCTCTGAGCACTGCGGCGTCCTCAAAACGCTGCTCCTTGATTGCCTGCTTCAGCTCCTTTTTGAGGGAGTGAAGGCTTGTATCCTGCGCCTCTGCGCTGTCTGCCGAGGCGTTAACCTCGGGCTCGTCGTCAACCTCGGTGTAGCTGATATTCTTGCCGATGTGATTTGCCTTGCCGTGCAGCTTCACGATTGACGGTTCAAGCTTATCGGAGAATTTTGAATAGCAGTTTGCACAGCCTACCTTGCCGCTTTTAACGATATCATTAAAGGTTGATCCGCAGGTTTCGCACCTTTCAATGCCCGAAAGCAGATTCATTGCGGGTATTCCTGCGCCGAGAAGGCTGCCGAAGAAGCTGTCGCTAAAGAAGCTTTCCGTTTTGAATTCATCCATTACGCCGAGCTCTGCGGCACATTCGCTGCAAAGATGCATTTCGGTTTTTTCACCGTTTATATTTTTTCTGATGTGGGTTGTTGCTTCCCTTTCATTACAATGCTGGCATTTCATAATAAATCATTCCTTTCAATTATATTATGGTAATTTATTCAATCCCTAATCAATATATGCAAGCAGCATTTGCTTAAACTGCTTTGCGCGGACTGAATTTTTATTCTTTGCGTCAATGCCCTTGAAGTTTGAGTCTGCCGTTGCGGCAATCAGAAGCTTTGTGCTTCTTTCATCAATCAGATTCTGATAATTAAGATTATAAATCTGCGCCCTTGCCGTGCGCTCATCAAGCTCCTCACCGATACTGTTTATCAGCGCAACGATGGCGGAATCCTTTGAATTCGCGCGGGTAATATAGATGCAGCCACCGCCGCCCCTTCGGCTTTCAATTCTGTAGCCCTGCTCCGGTGTGAAGCGCGAGGTTATAACGTAATTAATCTGGCTTGGCACGCAGCCGAGGCGGGACGCCAAATCATTGCGCCTGATCTGAATGGTTGAATTATTATCATCAAACATATCAAGAATCATATCCGCGATTATATCTGACATATTCACCCTTAATCACTTCCTGACTATAATTATTAAAGCCTTTGCGTTTTGTCATAGTGCTTTTATTGCTTTTTGACTTTGACTTTCCTTGACTTTCTATTGCTATATTAGCACAAAGGTCAAAGAAAGTCAAGAACTTTTTTGACTTTTTTTAACCAATAAAAATTGAGTGAGCAAAGCGAGAAGCATATTTGCCTCCCTTGTGTAAAGGGAGGTGGGTGCTGCAAGGCACTCGGAGGGATTGCAACAACCCCTCAGTCAGCCTTACGGCTGCCAGTTCTCCTTACACAGGGGAGCCTAATCGGTTATACAAATCCCAATAAAAAAACACCAGACAGAGAACCGTCCCCTGTCTGGCACTTTTAGTTAATTAATTGCAACCGCATCCGCAGCCGCAGTCGTTTCCGTTGTTATTAAAACCGCCGATGAGAAGGATAATAACAAGAAGGATGATCCAATAAGAACCACAGCTGTTACCGCAACCCATAATGCAACCTCCCTTCGCAAAGGGTGTGTGAAGAGCTCTTACAAAACATCCTATGACGGAAACGTTATTATGTTACAATTATATTATCATACCGCCGGAAACGGATAAATCAACGCCGGTGATATACTTATGCTCCGCAAGGAATAAAACCGCATCCGCAATCTCTTCTGCAGTTCCGAGCCTGCCGAGAGGCACCTCCTGTGCAAGCTCCGCCTTATCAAACTGAGAATTCATTCGGGTGTCAATAATCCCCGGTGAAATGCAGTTAACCGTTATTCCGCTTGGCGCAAGCTCCTTTGCAAGCGCCTTTGTGAAGCCGATTACGCCCGCCTTGCTCATAGAGTAAAGCGTTTCGCACGAAGCGCCGACCTCGCCCCACATTGAGGAAATGTTTACAATTGCGCCGCTGTGCCGACTGAGCATAAGCCTTGCCGCTCCTTTGGCGCAGAAATAAACCGCCCTTGAATTAACTGCCATAAGCTCATCATAATCCTCAGACGTGGTATCATTAATCATCTTAATGTGGCTGACGCCCGCGCAATTGACAAGCACGTCAAGCGAACTGAAATTATCAAAAAGAGCGTCAATTTCTTCAACGCTTTTAAGATTGCATTTAATGGCTGTAACTCCGCTGATTTCGGGGGCGGTTTCATTATAAGTTATAAAAACCTCATAGCCCTTCTGAGCAAAAAGCCGGGCGCAAGCTGCGCCGATTCCCGTTGCGCCGCCCGTTATTAAAACCTTTTTCATAATTATCACCAAAGGTATATTAACATAAATGATTGCACTTTTCAATTAAATATGTTATTATCATTTGTAATAAAAACAAAAGGAAAGAATTATGGAAAGAGAATTTTACACCATTTCAATTTACGTTGACGCGGATGAAAACTTAATCGGCATTCCCTGCGGCGAAAGCGAGCAATACGGAATTGCGGATATAGACACGGTTATGCTGCTGAGGCACCCGTACACCGCAGAGCAGGTTGAGGGCTTTATTGACAAGGTTATCGACGCCTGCTACAGCAAAAAGCATAACGACGACAGCCCCGTTTCAACCATTGAGCGTTACACCAAGAAAAAAGGGTTCGTTAACGCGACTGCGGATTTAACGCTGATTTCAATCGTTAAGGCAAACGGCACATATTCAATTATGCCGACCTTTAACGATTTTGAAAGAGGCCCGCTTTGCATTGACGACGATGAAAGAATAATCGTTGAAGCCTACAACCCCGGAGAGCTTTACGAGCACATTCACGATATTATAATGGTTTACGTGAAAGCAAACGCGTTTTACAGAGAAATGGCTGAGGTTGAGGAAAGAAAAAAGAACAAGGAAAACTGACAAATTGGAAGTTGTCGTGATGTTGCGATTGATTGTAGGGGCGGATACCATCCGCCCGATAAAAAGGGCTCGCAGCGCGCGGGACGTCGGGGTCGCCGTCCCCTACAATTGTATGCGTTCATTCTTCCTGAAACACCCCGCCAAACTCCGATTTGTATTAATCACAAACAAAAATGCTATCCCAAAACGGGATAGCATTTTTATTTTACGGATTCAGGCACACGCCTGATGAATTGAATTTATAGACCTTGCCTTTGTAGGTTAGGCTTGCGGTGCGCATTGCGCCGTTGCTGTCAAGATAATACCAAGCGTTTTTATAAAGCAACCAGCCCGTGTGCATAGCTCCCGAGGATTTCAGATAATACCACTTTCCGCCATCCTTAATCCAACCCGTTGCCATAGCGCCGTTTGCTTTCAGGTAATACCAATTATTGCCGTCCTTGAGCCAGCCTTTTGCCATTGCACCGTTTGATTTCAAATAGTACCAATTATTGCCATCCTTAATCCAGCCTGTTTGCATAACGCCGTTTTCATCAAGGAAATACCACTTGCCGCCGTCATAAAGCCAGCCCGTTTGCGCTTCATCCTCAATGAAATAATACCAGGCGTTTTCGATATTAAACCAGCCGTTACGGATTAACTTAGAGCCCTCATCGGTAACGGTTTGCGTTTTACCGCAGTATTCACAGATGCAGGTTTTGGTGCCGTCGGCATCGTAGGTTGCATCGTTATTAGAAACGTATTTGCCAAAGCTATGTTCCGTTACGGAATAGCGGATTGGCACCTGAAATACAAACTTAATATCGCCTGACGGCTTATCACGTGAAACGAAGTTAACAAAGCCGTTATAATTACCCACACCCAAATCGTTTTTTGGTTTGACTGTAAACTCAACGCTTTCTCCCGGCAAAATGCATATATTCTCCGAAGCATCTGACTGACAAACAAAATCATAACTGCCATTTGAGGAGACGGCACTAATATAAGCAGGTCTGTTTCCTCTGTTTCTCACGGTTACAGCTTTTGCACGTACAGCGACATTATCGTAACAAGCAGTGCCGAAATCCAATGAGGTGACGCCGACTGAAATTCTGTAATCCCAATACTCCTTGATTACGACGCGTTTTGCGGCGTTGGTGTTGAGCCCAGTTTCTGTGCTGTACTCAAAGTAAGGCTCCTCCACCGAGGCATCCCAGACGGATTCATATATCTGCACGGAAGAGCTTGAAGCATCGTCTAACGGATTGGCTGAATTAACCTCAAATGAATGAAGGCTGTATGCTGCAGGCTCCTCAACCTTAACGGTACTTGCAAAATTAATGCTGACTTCCTCGCCCTGATTTGCAGAGGCTACAATAGCAACGCCCTCGCTTTCCGCAACGAAATTACCACCGTTAAAATCTATATCAAGAGTTGCAGCTAAGCCTGCTAAAGAGCCGCTGACGTTAACATCGCCGCCGTTCATTACAAAAGGACCGACAGAAAGAATACCAACATCCGTTAAACCGTTAAGATAATCTTTAACATACAGACTAATAAAACCGCCGAAAGCATTAACCTTGCCGCCGTTAATTGTTATTCCAAATGCGAATAGCATATTTGTGTTAACCTCGCCGCCGTTAACCGAAAGCTCCTTTTTATTATAAACGGAATAAGCGTTAACCGTGCCGCCGTTGATTTCTTTTGCGAAAAGAGAAGCGTCGGAATTGATTACTCCGCCGTTAATAACGGTGTTCGTGTTAAGATTGGCAAGCATTATTCCGTGGGCATTTTCCTTATCAATATTGCCGCTGAAAATATGCTCAACATTAATGCTACCGCCGTTAATCGTTATGGAATAATCATTCGAGACCGTTCTTAACGCAATGTTTCCCTCTTTGATATTCAGTATGCCCGAGCCGGAAATTGTTAAATCGCCGTTAACCTTTATCGGGCAATACTGAGTGAGCATATCATAATACTCCGTTTTGGAAATCAGAGTGCTCTCGCCCTCAAGCACGATATTCAAATTCTCGGCAGAATAGATGCAGTTGCCGTCCGACTCTGATGCACTGCTGTCAATAACGGTGTTATTCAAATAAAGCGTGTTCGTAGCCGTGTCATAACGCCAGCCGTTTGAGACTTTGCCGTAAACTCCGCTTTCAAGCTCGTCCGCCCCCTGCTCATCAAAGCAATCCGCCCAGGTGCCGCCGTTGCGGTCAAGCACGATATTATCCGGGAAGGAACGCTCGCTTATTTCAACTCGCTTAGCAGCGTTAGTGGTTACCGAAGTATATTCTTCATTCACATCAAAAGAAGGAGTCTGAACCGAGGAATCAAAAACGGATTTTATATAATAAGTTTGGGTTTGCGGTTCAGGATTATTATCAACCGTTGCGAAGAGACTTATATCTTCATAGGTGAAGGATTTAATTTGATAGTCCTCCGGCTCGTCAACTTGTACTGATTTGCTGATTTTCAACTGAGCATCATCGTCCGATTCGCCTACAGCTGCAACCGCTATACCTTCGCTTGCTGCAACAAAGCTGCCGCCGTTGAATTCACAGTTTAGTAAAGCAAGCAATGCACAGGCAGAACCGTGAGTATATACTGAGCCGCCGTTCATCTTAAAGGAGTTAGTAGCAACAATTCCCAGGCGGTCACTATCCGTAAGAAACTGACTTGCCAAAACCTTTGTATCGCCTCCGATTATGGCAACCGAGCCGCCGTTAATAGTTAAATCAATAGCGATCAGCAAAGCGGCATTAACCTCGCCGCCTTTGATTTCCAAATCACTTTTGCTTGCAACTATATAAGAGTTAATTGAGCCGCTGTTAATTTGCTTCAATGCAAAAATAACATCCGAATTAACCATGCCGCCGGAAATATATGTATTCAGATTATTATTTCCTCTAAGCATTGCATTGGAATTTTCATTAATGCTCGGATTATTAAGATTATGAGTTATATTTATTGTGCCGCCGTAAAAGATAAGGCGATTTTCGGAAGATGTCGATTGCAAAGAATAATTGCCCTCAATAATATTAAGAGTTCCTGTTCCGTTAAATGCCAATTCTCCCGAATACTTAATTACGGAAGCCTGCACTTCATTAATCGTTAAAGCTGTTTTTGACTTAAAGGTATTCTCGCCCTTAAGCATAATAAACAGATTTTCCGTTGCGGTGATGCAGTTGCCGTTCGACTCTGCAGCACTGCAATCAATGGTCACGTTATCTAAAGTGAGCAGATGATGGCTTGCGTCATAGTTCCAGCCCTCCTGCTCGTTGCTCATTGATTCTGAGCCGAGCACGAGCGCCTCCGTTCTCACGGTGTGCTCATCCGCAAGCGCGATAAGCGGGCAGGCGGTTATTACGAGCATAACTGCAAGAATAACTGATAAAAGCTTTTTCATAAAAATCCCCTTCTCTATAAAAATAAAAAACATTCTGCTATAATTTAGTACCGCTAACAACCGAAAATTTTACACATTTTCGGCTGCTTTAATGTTTTTTCCGAAAAACAGCAAATTAAAGCAAAGATATTACATCTTAATTATGGCATACCGATAATCTAAAAGCAATTCCAAATTTAAAGTAATCAGTCCCGTTTCGGTTCAATATCAAAATAAGACAAAAATTTTTCTAAAATAATTATAGCATAAAAAGAGTTCAAGTAAATATCATTTAACCAACTGCATAAATAATCAGAACAATTACAGGTTATTATTCAAATTGAAAATTATTACTCCTTCAGCATAATTTCTGCGCAGGTCAGAAATCAGAAAAACGTTTTGGGGAAACGTTAGCTGTTAGGTTTAATAGCGTTTTTTGAACGCCCGCGGGCGGATGATATCCGCCCCTACGAAATAATGCGGAATGCGGAGTAGGGTGATTTCACTGTAGGAAAGCTCCGTCGTTCCGCGGCAAGGTGTGGGCACCTTGCCCTACGGAGGATGTTTGAACGGGGCGCCGAGTCGTCGCCCCCTACAACTGACCACTAAAAAAATGCAATCCCGATTGGGATTGCATTTTTTGTTTTACGGATTAGTGCAAGCGCCTGAGCCGTTGAAATAGTATTTCTTGCCGTTAATAACCTTTGAGGTATTAGCAAGCATTGCGCCGCTTGATTCAAGATAATACCATTTACCGCCATCCAGCAGCCAGCCCGTGTGCATCTTGCCTGAGCTTTCAAAATAATACCAAACGTTGCTGATTTTCTGCCAGCCCGTTACCATAGCGCCGCTTGATTTGAAATAATACCAAACGCCTCCGATTTTAGCCCAGCCCGTTTGCATAGCACCGTTTAACTGCAAATAATACCAGGTGGAGCCAAGCTTTTGCCAGCCCGTTACCATAGCGCCCGAAGCATTCATATAATACCACTTGCCGCCAACGTACTGCCAGCCCGTTTGCATAACGCCGTCAGTATTTAAATAATACCATTTACCGCCGGATAAAATCCAACCCGTTTGCATTTCGCCTGTCTGGCTGTAGAAATACCATTTGCCGTCTATATTCTGCCAACCGGTGAGAACAACCACAGGAAGAATTTCCTTGTGCGTTTTGCCGCAATCGGAGCATACGGAATTAATATAACCCGTTTTATCCGCCGTTGCGGGAATGGTTTCAACGGCAACGTAATTATGGTCTGCTTTTGCAACGGTTGTCTGAGCAACGAGCACCTTGCCGCATACCGAGCAATGGCTGCCCTCGGTTAAGCCCGTCTTAGTGCAGGACGCAGGAACGGCGGGGTCAACAGCAACGGTATGCGCTGCTTTTTCAACCGTTTCCTGAGCAACTAAAACCTTGCTGCAAACCGAGCAATGGCTGCCTGCCGTTAAGCCCGTCTTTGTGCAGGTTGCAGGAACGGCTACGTCTACAACAGAAGTATGCTCTGCAACCGGGGTGGTTTCCTGAGAAACAAGAACCTTGCCGCAATCAGCGCAGTGGCTGCCCTCGGTTAAACCGAAGTGCGTGCAGGTTGCGGGAACGGCTTCGTCAACGACCGCATTATGGTCAAGCTTCGGAACGATTTCCTGAGCAACGAGAATCTTATCGCATTTTGAGCAATGGCTGCCTGCCGTTAAGCCCGTTTTCGTGCAGGTTGCGGGAACGGCTTCATCAACCACAGCAGTGTGGGCAATCCTGCCCGTCATTAACGTTACGTCCTTACCGCAAACGGTGCAGGTTTTGTTTGTTGAACCGGGTCTGCTGCAGGTTGGAGCAACCTTAATAACGCCGTCTCCGAATTGATGCATTGCTTTTGAAGTTGCGTAAGTGCAGCCGTCAACGATGCATTCCTGCCAATGGCGAAAGTTATCTGTTGCATATCTGAGAACATGCGTATGCTCGCCGCTGTGATAAGAAGTGCAATGCGCGCTCCAATACGGGCTCTTAACGCAGACGCCGTGGCTGCAGCCCGCAGCTAATGAATTAGCCGCACAGTCAGCGGTGCAATATCCGCAATACTCACATACGGTTGCACAGCTTTCGCATTTATTACAGGATGGGCAAACCGTCGAGCATTCGCTGCAGGCGTTGCCGCATTCCACACATATATCCGCGCAGAATTCGCAGAAATTGCAGTTTTCACACAGAGTTGCACATTCGCTGCAATAATCGCAGTTTTCGCATAGCGTTGCGCAATTTTCGCAGGAATGGCAATTATCGCAAACGTTTACACATTCGCTGCAACCCTCGCCGCAGTTTTCGCAAATCTGGTCTGCACAGTTTTCACATATTCCGCAGTTGCCGCAGAGAACCGCGCAGGCGCTGCAGTATTCTTCACAGTTATAACAAACTTCGGAGCAGTTTTCACAGGTGCCGCAATTCTGGCAAACGGCGCCGCATTCGCTGCACATTTCTCCGCAATCGGGGCAAACCATAGCGCAGTTTTCGCAGTTGCCGCAGTTAGCGCAGACTGCCGCACATTCGCTGCAGCCCTCGCCGCAATTTTCACATATATCGGCACAGTATTCGCAAGTGCCGCAGTTTTCACAAAGCGTTGAGCATTCGCTGCAATGCTCGCCGCAGTTATAGCATATTGCCGCGCAGTATTCGCAGGAGCCGCAATCAGGGCAGATATCCGCACATTCGGTGCAGAATTCGCCGCACTGAGAGCAGAAATCCGTGCAGTTTTCGCAGGCGCCGCAATTCGGGCATACCGTGCTGCAGGCGCTGCAGTTTTCGCCGCAAAGCTGGCAGATATCCGCGCATTCTTCACAGTTGCCGCAACCGGCGCAGAGAACGGAGCAATTGCTGCAGTAGCTCTCGCAGTTTGCACATAAATCCGCGCATCTGTTGCAGGTACCGCAGTTTTCGCAAACGGTGGCGCAATTGCTGCAGTTTTCGCCGCATTCGGGGCATATCGTTACACATTCTTCGCAGAGGCCGCAACCGTCGCAGAGAACAGAACATTCGCTGCAATGCTCGCCGCAGCTTTCACAGATAGTGGTGCAATCAATGCATCTGTTGCAGGTATAGCAGGTATCGCCGCAGCTTGCGCAAGCCTCACCGCATTCGGGGCAGATGCCGCCCGAGCATTCCTCGCACAAATCGCAATTCAGGCACAAGCCCTCGCAGCCCGTGCATTTTTCACCGCAGCTTACACAGAGGGTTTCGCAATTATCGCATCTGCCGCAGTTATAGCAGATATCTTCACACTCAAGGCAGCTTTCCCCGCATTCGGGGCAGATACCGCCGGAACATTCAATACATATGCCGCAGCCTCCGCAGATTTCGGAGCATTCGCTGCAGTGCTCGCCGCAGGATTCACAGATATCCGCACAGGCAATACAGTAGCCGCACAGGCAGGTGTCGCCGCAATCAAAGCAGGCATCCCCGCAGCCGGGGCAGATACCGCCCGAGCATTCTACGCATTCGCCGCAGCCGCCGCAGATTTCGGAACATTCGCTGCAGTGCTCACCGCAGTTTCCGCAAACAAAAGCACAATCGACGCAGTAGCCGCAGGACATACAAACATCGCCGCAATTAAAGCATTGCTCGCTGCAGCCCGGGCACATACCACCCGAGCAATCCGCGCACCAGTTACAGCCAAGGCACAGACCCTCGCAGCCCGTGCAATACTCGCCGCAGTTTTCGCAAAGGGTTTCACACTCATCACACCTGTTGCAGTTTTCGCACAGGGTGCCGCATTCGAGGCAGTGGTCGCCGCATTCGGGGCATATCGTTGTGCAAACCTCGCAATATGCGCAGGTGCCGCACACTGTGGAGCAATTACTGCAGGCATCGCCGCAATCAGGGCAAATATCCGCACATTCCGGGCAGTAATAGCATTTCGTGCACAGACCGTAACAGTATTCGCAACGCTCATTGCATTCCGGGCAGATTACCGCACAGCACTCGCCTCTGCCGCAATCATCGCATATAGCATCCGATTCATCAAAGCAATCGCCGCATTCGCTGCAGTGATGTGCCTCATAGCAATCGGTATTGCCGCTGTTTTCGCTGCAGTGCGTGCCGCCGGAGCAAATCCAGTCATCCGCAATGAAAGCGCCGCAGAATTCACAATAATCCTCTTCATCCCACGCGAACACGCCCGCGGGCATAGCTGAGAAGACGGATACTATCATAAGCAATGATAATATAATTGACAAAGCTTTTTTCATATAAGACTTCCTTTCCTAAAAAACTTGATACTTATACATCTTTTCATTATAAGTATAATATAAAAAAACGGATTGCACATCAGCCATATGGCTGATATTTTGCAGTTTTTTTAATTTTTGCAAAAAAATGCCTCCCTGCAATGCAGAGAGGCATTCGTGTTTATTAACTTAGATGGATTTAAGAAGCTTGGGAAGCTTTGCAATCGTGCCGCCGAGGCGCCAGAAAATCTTGCTGAAGCCGATGAAGCTTGATTTATCATCATTGAGCATCATAAGAAGACCGTCTGCCTGAGCGGGTGAGAAAGCGCCCATACTCATTGCGATGAAGTTACGAACCGGAATCTGGGTTGCCATAGCGGCGAGCATCTTTCCGTCTCCGTTTTCAGCGGAGCCTGCCTTGCTCATAATCTTCTCAATAAGGCCGCAAAGCCTGCCGCCCCACTTGGTGTGCCTTGCATCGTTAAGGCAGCAATAAATATCAATCGGAGCGTTAACATCTCTTTCGCGTGACGGGAGCTCCTGACCGTAAACGGCGGTCCACTGGTCGTCGTCAATATCCTTGATATCCGCCTTATAGTAAGACGGAGCGGACATTCTGTAATCCGGAATATCTGCCTCAACGGTTGAGGTTACGGTTACGGTATCCGTGAGCCTGATATCGCGGCTGGAAGCGCCGACCATAATTTCAAACTCGCCGGTTTCAACGTGCCAATCGCCGATATTAACGTTATAATATGCAAATGCGCGCTTGCCGAGCTCAAGAGTAACCTCCTTCTCCTCGCCTGCCTTAAGGAACACCTTAGTGAAGGCGCGAAGCTCCTTCTTCGGGCGGAAGATTGTTGACTCCTTATCGGCAACGTAAAGCTCTGCAACCTCTGCACCGTCAACAGCGCCGGTGTTCTTAATCTTAAAGGAAACCTTAAGAGTATCCGTATCCATAATAGAAGCGGCTGAAAGCTTGATATCGCTGTATTCAAAGGTGGTGTATGAAAGGCCGAAGCCGAACGGGAATACGACGTCAATATCTGCTGTGTCATAATAACGGTAGCCGATGAAAACGCTTTCCTTATGCTCCGAAACAACGGGACCGCCGGGATAATTGCCGAAGGTCGGGTTTGCTTCAAACGCGGTCGGATAAGTTTCTGCGGTTTTACCGCTCGGGTTAACGGCGCCGGTTAAAATATTTGCAACGGCTGCGCCGCCTGCCTGACCGCCGAGGCCCGAATTAAGCAGCGCCTTAACGTCTTTAAGCCAAGGCATAAGAACAACGGAGCCGCCCGCAAGAACAACGACGGTGTTTTCATTTGCCTTTGCAATCTCGGCAACAAGATTATTATGGCTCTTGGGCATATCGATATTCTCTCTGTCATAGCCCTCGCCCTCGAACTCCTCGGTTAAGCCGACGAATACTACTGCAACGTCGGCAGCGGAAGCAACGTCGCAAGCCTCCTTAACGAGAGCGTCGTTAATTTCATCCTTGCCCTTTTCATAGCCCTGAGCATATGAAACGTCAACGCCGAGAGCGGTTAATTCATCAAAAGCATTAACGAGCTTGGTTGGATTAATTACGGATGAGCCTGCACCCTGGAAGCGCGGAGCCTTTGCCATTTCTCCGATAACGGCAACCTTCTGACCTGCTTTGAGGGGAAGAATTGCGCCGTCGTTCTTAAGAAGCACCATTGAGCCCTCGGCAACCTTCTGAGAAATCTTATGGTGAGCTTCAACGTCAAATCTGAAGCCGTCGTTATTCTCAAGCGCGGGCTTTGACTTAACGATTAAATCAACAACCTTATCAACGCGCTCGTTAAGAACAGCCTCATCAAGAGTGCCGTCCTGAACAGCGGCAATAATTTTCTTTGCATTAAGGCTACCCGAGGTCGGCATTTCAAGATCCGTGCCGTTTTCAAGACCCGGAATTCTGTCAACAGAAGCGCCCCAGTCAGTTACGATAAGGCCCTCAAAGCCCCACTCATCGCGGAGCACCTTATTCTGCATCCAGCCATTCTGAGAAGCATAAACGCCGTTAACTCTGTTATAGGAATTCATAATCGTCCACGGCTGAGCCTCTTTAACGGCAATCTCAAATGCGGGGAAATAAATTTCACGGATAGCTCTTTCATCAATAACCTCATTGATAACCATACGGAAAGCCTCCTGCGAATTGCAGGCAAAATGCTTGAGCGAGGTGCCGACGCCCTTTGACTGAACGCCGTTGATATGAGCTGCGCTCATCTTACCTGCAAGGAGCGGATCCTCTGAAAAATACTCAAAGTTTCTGCCGCAAACGGGAGAACGCTTAATATTTGTGCCGGGGCCGAGAATGGTTGAAACCTTTTCCTGCAGGCATTCCTCTGCAAGCGCCTCGCCCTCCTCGCGGAGCAGCGCCTCATCCCAGGAGCAGGCTGAGGTTGCAGCCGGAGGCATACAGGTTGACGGAACTGAATTGCCGAGGCCGATGCCGCCCTTGCTCTTTGCAGCGCCTTCGGGCTCAACGTAATCCTTACCCTTCTGCTTACGCAGACCGTGAGGTCCGTCCGTAATCATAATCTTGGGAAGACCGAGCTCGGGAGCTTCCTCAAGATGCCAATAATCATAGCCCGAAACGAAAGCAGCCTTTTGCTCCAGACTCATTTTTTCAACAATTTCAGGATGTTTCATATTTTACCCTCCAAAAATTTTTCAGATTTTTACAAATAACATTATATATTAAATATATAAATTCTACAAGGGAAAATTTGATTTCAAGTAAATTATTGTTGAATATGCCCAATTAATTTGGAAAAATCTAAATAAATTAACAAAAAACAGGCTCGGAAAAACCGAGCCTGTAAGTTTTATTTACGGCACTGTGCGCTGTAAGGACAGCCGTTGCAAACGCCGCTGCACTGCGCCGTCTGCTGCAGCGGCGCTTCGCTTTCAGCGAAATCGGGAGCGGGTGCTCTGCCGCAAGCCTCTGCGTGCGCGCATTCTGAGCATTTTTCCCCGCAGGGACCTATGCCCGCTTTTTTATCCTTAACAATTCTGCGGATTGCAAGGAAAACAAGAAGCAGAACGGCAAGCAGCGTTAAAATAGTTGCGCCGTTTTGTTGCAAAAACTGCAGCATAATACCATCTCCAAAAAAATTCAACATTTGAATTTTAGCTTATTTTTTATTCACAGTCAAGTGATTCTCATCATACTTATTCTTTCTGAACAGCATATAGCAGATTGCCGCAAGCGCTGCGACTGCTGCGATGATGCCGACGATATGATGCGCAATATCGCCCGTAAACAGGCAGCCGAGATTATAAACAATCAGTGAAATTACATAGGCAAAGCCACACTGATAGCCGATTGCAAACCAGGTCCACTTAGCGTTATTCATCTCTCTCTTGATTGCGCCGATAGCCGCAAAGCAGGGAGCACAAAGGAGATTGAACAAAAGATACGAATAACCCGCAAGAGCACCGTGACCACCACTGAAGGAATTAAAATCAGCAGCCAGAGCAGACCAGATTTCATCGCCGTTTTCAGCAAGCTCACCTCCGAAGTGGTAAAGCTGACCAAAGGTGCTTACAACGTTTTCCTTTGCAATTAGTCCTGTTACAGCGGCAACAGCTGTTTTCCAGCTGCCCCAGCCAAGCGGGATGAAGAGCCAGGAGAAAAGGTTGCCGATTTTTGCCATAAGCGAATTATCAACATCCTCTATCATTCCAAAGCTGCCGTTTTCAACGCCAAAGGAAAGGAAGAACCAAATAACAATTGTTGAAAGCAGGATGATTGTGCCTGCCTTTTTGATGAACGACCAGCCACGCTCCCAGGTTGAACGAAGCACTGTGCCCACAGTCGGCAGATGATATGCGGGCAGCTCCATAACGAACGGCGCAGGGTCGCCCGAAAACTGCTTTGTTTTCTTGAGCATAATGCCCGAAACGATGATTGCCGCAACGCCGACGAAATATGCGGAAGCCGCAACCAAGCCTGAGCCGCCGAATAATGCGCCTGCAATCAAGCCGATAATCGGAAGCTTTGCAGAGCAAGGAACGAAGGTGGTTGTCATAATCGTCATTCTGCGGTCACGCTCATTTTCAATCGTTCTTGAAGCCATAACACCGGGAACGCCGCAGCCCGTGCCGATAAGCATCGGGATAAAGCTCTTACCAGAGAGCCCGAAGTGGCGGAAAATTCTGTCCATAACGAAGGCAACGCGCGCCATATAGCCGCAGCCCTCAAGAAATGCGAGCATAACGAACAGCACTAAAATCTGCGGCACGAAGCCGAGAACCGCGCCCACGCCCGCAACGATACCGTCTGCGATAAGTCCGTAAAGCCATGGCGCAATGTGAGGCTCAAGGAATCTTTCAAGGAGCGAGGGAATCCACTCGCCGAAAAGCACATCGTTTACCCAGTCCGTTGCGCCCACGCCGACAGTTTTCATTGCAATATAATAAACAAGGAACATTACAACGGCAAATATCGGCAGGCCAAGGAAACGGTTTGTAACAATCTTATCAATTTTATCGCTTGTTGAAAGCTTGCCCTTATTTGCTTTTTTATAGCAGGATTTGATAATTGAAGCTATGTAAATATATCTTTCGTTTGTGATGATTGACTCCGCGTCGTCGTCAAGCTCGTCCTCGGCAGCCCTGATATCCTCGGCAATATGGTCAAGGTCAGACTTGCTGATGTTCAGCTTTTCGATAACCTTTTCATCGCCCTCAAAAAGCTTGATGGCATACCATCTTTGCTGTTCCTGAGGCATATCGTGGAGCAGCCTTTCCTCAATATGAGCAAGAGCGTGCTCAACCACGCCGCTGAAAGAATGCTGCGGAACCGTCGGCGCGCCCTTTGCAGCCTCAACCGCGGCAGAGGCAGCCGCTTCAATTCCCGTGCCCTTAAGCGCGGAGATTTCAACAACGGGGCAGGCAAGCTGACGGGAGAGCTCTGCGATATCAATCTTATCGCCGCTCTTCTTAACAACGTCCATCATATTAACCGCAACGACTACGGGAATGCCGAGCTCAACGAGCTGAGTTGTGAGATAAAGGTTTCTTTCAAGATTGGTGCCGTCAACGATATTGATAATAGCATCGGGCTTTTCATCAATCAGATAATCGCGCGCAACAACCTCTTCAATCGTATAGGGTGAAAGCGAGTAAATACCCGGAAGGTCGGTAATAGTTACGTCGCCGTGCTTTTTAAGCTTGCCCTCTTTTTTCTCAACAGTTACGCCGGGCCAGTTGCCCACGTACTGATTTGAACCCGTGAGCACGTTAAACAGGGTTGTTTTACCGCTGTTCGGGTTTCCTGCAAGTGCAATTTTAATACTCATAATATATCCTTTCCTGACAACAATTAGTTAGCTCTAACTAACCCTTATTTAAAAAAATAAAGCTCATTCAATTTCAATAAGCTCTGCATCCGCCTTGCGGATTGAAAGCTCATAATCCCTGACGGTAATCTCAATCGGATCGCCGAGGGGCGCAACCTTGCGAACATAGATTTCTACGCCCTTGGTTATACCCATATCCATAATTCTGCGCTTAAGTGCGCCCTCGCCGTGGATACGCTTAACCGTGCAGGTGCTGCCGATTTTAACATCTCTCAAAGTCATTTCATTTCCTCCTTATTTATCTTGCTATGCCTAATCAGACATATATTTTGCCTGCCATTTCCTTACTGATGGCAATTCGCGCTTCCTTAACCTTAACGATGATATTGCCGTTTTGCTCAGTAATCACGCTTACCTCATCACCGACGATGAAGCCCATATTTTCCAGATGCCGCTTAACCTCGGGCTTACCGCCGATTTTTTTGATTATGCCGTTATTACCGTCGCCCAAAACGCTGAGCGGAATCATAATAAACCCTCCCATTAAAGATTAGGTTTTCCTAACTCTGTATCCAAATTTAAGTTAGTTTTGGCTAACATTTGCTTCAAAAAAATTAGTTAGCACCAACTAACCAATAACAATATATCACAGGCCAGCTTTCCTGTCAAGCAAAAAAATAAAAAATATAAAAGAAAAAACCGCCTGCATTCTGCAAGCGGCATTAACCGTAATTATTTAAGATACTTGATAAGCTCAAGCGCTGCGCCGAGATCGCCGTCAACCTTAAGCTTGCCCGTTGTGAACGCAAGCACGGGATCAAGCTTTCCGTTGATAAGCTTGATTAAATTAGTGCCGTTCATCGTGATGATGGCATTTCTGTCCTTATAATCATAGGGCTCAACGTGGAGCTGACCGTCCTTGATTTCAACATAGAAAATGCCCTCAACCTTGCCGACGATATTGAACTGATAAGCCACCGTTCCGGGAACTGAGCTTACGTCAACGTCTGCAAATCTTTTTCTTACAGTTTCAACAATTGCCTCATATGTCATTGCCGCCATAACCAAAACCTCCGTTAATTTTTTACAAATTTATTCTAACACATCGCCCGTAGAAATTCAACAGTAAGTTTTGGTCAGTTTTTGCACAAATTACCATAGCCTTTCAGGCAAATAATAAAACAAGATCACTATCATATATAATTTGCCTGAACAGGCGTAAATGGTAATTTCAGCCATCTCAAAATTATGCCACAGGCAAATTTTGAGGGCAATATAATTCAAATAGCGTGATTCTTCACGCTATTTATCCTTCGGGCGCGCAACCATTGAAACCGCAAGCCCCGAAAGTATTGCCGCGGTAATGCCGCCCGCGCAGGCGGTCAGCCCGCCGGTCAGTACGCCTAAAAAGCCCTGCTGCGCAACTGCTTCCTTAACACCCTTTGCAAGCGCATAGCCGAAGCCCGTAAGAGGAATTGCCGCGCCCGCGCCCGCAAAATCAATCAGATAATCATAAACGCCCAAGCCGCCGAGCACCACGCCGAGGCAGACGAAGGTTACGAGTATTCGGGCAGGGGTAAGCTTCGTTATATCAATCAGAAGCTGACCGACGACGCAAATCAACCCGCCGACAACGAACGCCTTTATGAACATTAACAACATAAAAAATCACCATAGCCTTTCAGGCAAGTATTATAGCACTGCAATCACCATATATTATTTGCCCGAACAGGCGTAAATGATGATTTCAGCCATCGCTCGTTGCTGCATTGGCGGCAAACTGAGCGGGCAATACGATTGTTTTTTTATGTGAGAATCGCATAAAAAATCACCTGCTTTAGTTTTTGCTAAAACAGGTGAAATATTCATTTTAATGATTTATTGAAACTTTTGTAATCGGCGGGCGGATGGTATCCGCCCCTACGGTATAGCATTAACCCTCGTCAATCGGGTTTTTGTTATCAAGCTTAGCGGCTCTGCCGTATTTTTCCTCAAAGCCGGGGTTAATATAGTCCTCAACGATTTTACCGTCGCGTATGCGGATAACCCTTTCAGCCTGCTCTGCAATCTCATTATCGTGAGTAATTACGATAACCGTTCTGCCCTCATCCTTAAGATTATGCAGAATTGCCATAACCTCCTTTGTTGAACGGGTGTCCAGATTACCCGTGGGCTCATCCGCAAGAATAACGGGAGGCGCCGCGGCGATTGCTCTTGCAACCGCAACGCGCTGCTGCTGACCGCCCGAAAGCGCGGCGGGCAGATGGTGCATACGGTCGCCGAGACCGACCTTTTCAAGCGCGGCCTTTGAGAGCCTTTGCCTTTCGCTTCTGCCAACGCCTCTGTAAACAAGAGGAAGCTCAACGTTTTCAAGCGCGTCAAGCGAAGCAATAAGATTGAAGCCCTGGAAAATAAAGCCAATCTGCTTGTTGCGGATATCGCTCATTTCATCGTCCGTCAGGTCGTCAACGAGCCTGCCGTTGATATAATAATCGCCCGAGGTGGGAGTATCAAGCAAGCCGAGCATATTCATCAGGGTTGATTTACCCGAGCCCGACTGACCGATGATTGCAACGAATTCGCCCTCGTCAATCGTGAGCGAAACGCCGTCAAGCGCGTTAACCTGATTTTCACCGGGGTTATATATTTTATAAACGTTTCTGACATCAACAAGATGCATAGCCCTCGCACCTTTCGTAATAGGTTCATTTCAATATTACAAATTAGCGCAAAAAAAGTCAAGCATATTGAATAATAATTCAAAAATGATAAAGAATAATTAACAACAAAATCTGATTATAAGGAGCAAAAATATGAGCATCAGCAAGGATGAATACAGCAAAATGACTGATAAGGCGAGCCCCAATTCGCCGATAGCTTTAAACTGCATAAAGGCATTTCTTTTCGGCGGCGCAATATGTGCCTTCGGGCAGGCGCTCTGGTTTATTTATGAGGCACTCGGTATGGGCGAGGACGAATACAAGGCGGCAACGCTCTGCACGATAATCGTGCTGACGGCGATTCTGACGGGCGTTGGCGTGTTTGACAAAATTGCCCGCCACGCCGGCGCAGGCACTATC